>CAYNOM010000412.1:0-6134 GCA_964398415.1 uncultured Polyangiales bacterium
GTAAGCCAGGGTGCGCGTGTCGCTCTCGAGGGCGGCCTTCGCGCTCGACATGCCGCCGCCGTAGCCGGGAATGACGCGCTCGCTCGCGAGATAGGACAACGCCAGAAACGAGCCGCCCGGCCGCATCAGAGGCCCAAGGTGCTGAACCAGCGACACGAACGAGTAGGCGCTGGCGCTCGACGCGCCTAGGTAGCCCTTACGGCTCGTCTCGAGCAGGGGCTTTCTGACCTCGGGGCCATTGGCCAGGCTGTGCACGACGATGTCGAGGCCGCCCTCACCGAAGTCTTGCGCGATACGCGCTGCGAGCCCGCCGATGCTGACGTCGCCGAGGTTCTTGTAGCGCTTGTTGTCGCGCAGCTCCTCCGGTATGGCCTGCTCGCTGTCGTACTCGGCGTCGAGCGGATAGATGCGCTCGAAGGCGAGCTTGCCCTCCCCGGTCTCGAACGCGAGCGATGCGTCCATCTTGCCGCGACGCAGCAGCGTTTCGAAGATGTTCAAGGCGGGTGGCCACGTGCCGACGCACACCGAGGCACCTGCCTCAGCGAGTGCCTTTGCGATCGCGAAACCGAATCCGCCGTCGTCCGCCACACCGGCGACGAGTGCCCGCTTACCCCTCAGATCGATGCTCAGCATGCTCGTTTCGTTCCCTCTGCTCCACAGCTTGTCAAGCGCGACGCAGCACACACCACTTTCCGCTCCATCGGCGCTCGTGGTATTCGTTCAGTGCAGCATGGGATCTCGGGGACGTCCCGCGAGCCTCTGCTGGGGGGAGCTGGGCATGGACGATGAACCCCGCGGACCGCGCGCCAAAATCATCCCGCTCAGGCGCCGAAGGACACAGCTCGCCCGCAGTCGGGGCTCTCGGGCGCCACAACCCATGAACCGCGCGCTCGAGAAGCTCGCCTACTATGGCCTCGAGGCGGTCGGTACGCTCCAGGGGCGTGCCGCGCGCTCCCGAGTGCAGGTGCACCGAAACATCCCCTACCTCGGCTCGGGACGGCACTCGCACGTGCTCGACGTCTACGTGCCCGAGGGACGCAAGGGGCCGCTGCCCGTGGTGCTCTACGTGCATGGCGGCGCATTCATGTGGTGCTCGAAGGAAACCCATTTCATCTTCGCCCACGCCTACGCCCAGCAGGGCTTCATCGTCTTCAACATCAACTATCGCCTCGCGCCGCGCCACATGTACCCGGCCGCGATCGAGGATGTGTGCGAGGCCGCGCGCTACGTGCAAGACAACGCCACCCGCTTCGGGGGCGATCCCAAGCGCCTGGTGTTCGCAGGCGAGTCGGCCGGCGCAAACCTCGTCTCGTCGCTCGCGCTCACCTGCTGCATGCGAAGGCCCGAGCCCTGGGCGCGCGCGGTGTTCGACGCGGGCATCATGCCCAAGGCCGTCGTCGCCGCCTGCGGCATTCTGCAGGTCACCGATGCCCAGCGCTTCAGCGCGCGTAGAAAGCTGCCTCGTGTGGTGCGTCGCATCCTGCATTTGTTGCCCGACGCCTATGTCGACCTCGAAAAGGGCCGCGAAGCCCAGGACCTCGCAGATCCCCTGCTCGTGGTCGAGAGTGGCGTGCACTTCGAGCGCCCCCTGCCGCCCTTCTTTCTGCCCGTGGGCACAGCCGATCCGCTGCTCGATGACTCACGGCGCATGGCGCGGGCCCTCCACGAGCGGAGGGCGGAGGTGGAGGCCCGCTATTACCCGGGCGAGATTCACGCCTTTCACACCATGTTCTGGCGCGAGCAGGCCCAGCAGTGCTGGCACGACACCTTTCGCTTCATCGACGCTCGACTGCGCGGTCCGCGCCTCGTGCGCATCGCCGGCTAGAGGCTGAACACCAAAGACGAGCGGATGATCGCGTCGAACGACTTCACCGTGATGGCAGGCCGCGAATCGTAGAGCACCGTAAGGCCGGTCTGCAGGCCGACGTAGTCGTTGCCGTAGACGCGCAGATAGGTCGTGGAGAGCACGCGCGTGTCGCAGGGACAGTGGTCGAGCGGCACTTGGATGGCCAAGTCTTCGCCCACGTGAACGCGCTCCGCAATCTCCCAGCCAAACTCGGAACCGAACCACGCCCGGTGTGAGTTCAACTCGAAACGCGAATCGCGCGCTTCCTCGCCCGGGTCGTCTGCGCTGGTGAGCCGCGCAAATTTCTCGAACTCGAACACGTAGCCCACGGTGGCGTTCCAGCGCAGGGCTTGCGTGTCGAACACCTGCACGTAGGCGCCGCCGCCGGCGTTGAGCAGGTGCTCACGACGCCGAAACTCATCGCGGTCGTACATGCCGATGGCTTCGAGCCCAAATCCCCCGAGAAACTGCGGCACGAGATTGTAGCGATACTGGGCGAGGCCGCGCAGCGCGTTCATGAAGCGCGCACCACCCTGTTCGCCGAGGGAGTGGCTCGTACGCAATGAAACGTAGTGGACGTCCTGGCGGTAGCGCGCCCACAGCTGGTCGCTCAGGTTGAGGAAGTTGACGTTGCCGCTGCGAATCTCGGCAGACGCCATGAGATCCACAGCGAGCCCGTCCTCGACGGGTCCGGTCGGGTCTTTGAGGTCTTGCGCGCGCGTCGCGACAGGGAGCAGCGCAGCAGAGAGCATGAGCGCGAGCCCAAGTATCGTCTGAATGGCCCGCATGCTCACACTCCGTAGTGGGGGGCAAGCTCGGTGCCGAAGATCTTGGCCGCTTCGCCCGGTGCGGGGCAGATGAACTCCTCGCCCTCCTCGCCCGGTATCTCGAGCTCGGTGTTGCCTGGCACGGTCACGATCCCGATCTTGAAGGGGCCGATCTTGCGCAGCGGATCGCGCGAAGACAGCTCGCACTTGGCGCAATCGCCCTTGATGTTCTCGAGGGGCATCGGGTACTCGAGCTCGTACTTGTTCTCCCCCGTGGGCATGCCCGCCTCATCGAGGATGACGTTGTACATCGCGTCGTCCGAGCGTTGGTAGCCGAGCTCGGTGTCGACGGCGCGGTCTTTGTCGGTCTCGCCGTAGCGCACCGGCGGCACGATCCCGTCGGGGAAGGTCGTGGTGTCGAGGCCGAAGAAGACGATGCCCTCGAACTTCGACTGACTGCGCGGGAACTTCGCCGTGGTCTCTGCCACATACACCCCGAGGGCCGTGCCCTCGTAGTTGATGTCCATCTGGCAGTTGCCGCTGGCCCGAAAGACCTTGGCTTCGATCGCGTCTGGAGGGCAGCACCCCGCTGCGACACTCAAGCAAGCAGTAAGAATGATTTCAGCGGTATAGCGCTTCATGTTCCACACCTGGTGCGGGTCGGACGCTAAGCGACCGAAGCTGCCACTGTCAACGCGGCGTGCGCCCGCTCACGACTTATACGATTTAGTATGAGGCGACCATAGCAGCACCGAGGCAGCTCGCGAAGGGCCTTCGCGCGATGCACACCTTTGATGCCGCCGCCAACGCATGTCACAACGGCAGACCCGATGTATCGCATTCGAAAATCCATCGACGTCGACTTTGCACATCACGTGCGCGGTCATCTCGGCCCCTGCATCAATCTGCATGGCCACACCTGGAAGCTGGAGGTCGAAGTAGAAGCCGACGAGTTGTCGGCCGAAGGCTTCGTCATCGACTTCAGCGTGCTCAAGCGACAGGTGCTCAAGCCGTGCCACGCACTGCTCGATCACGCGCTCGCCGTGGGTCGCGACACCTTCGCCGAGATCGAACCCGAGCTCGCCGAAACTGGGCGCAAGCTGCTGGCGAGCCGCGGGCCCGTCCAGTGCGAGGAGGACGCGCCGGAGGCCCTGACCCTGCACGGCGCCCAAAGCGCCCACCCCGGCGGCATGAAGGTGGCCCTGTTCCCGTTCAGCCCCACCAGCGAGCGCATCGCGCGTTGGTTGTGCGAGCTCGCAGCAGCGCGCCTCGACGACGGGCGTGTGCGCGTTCGGGTGGGGCGCGTCTACGAGACGCTGCACCCCGTCGAAGCCGTGGCCGAGTACTGGGCGCGCTGAAGCGATCGCTCGTGGCCGATCAGTTGCCGCCAGGGAACGGAAAGCCGCCGCCAGGACGCCCGCCGCCACCGGGACGCCCGCCGCCACCCTGACCACCGCCGCCGCCACCCTGGCCGCCGCCGCCACCCTGACCGCCGGCGAAGGCGCAGAGGATCTGGGTGAGGAAGTCCTGGTCCTCCGCCTCGCAGTCGACGTCCTCGAGGATGTCTTCGATCGAGGGAACCTCACCACCCCCCGAACCCGGGAACCCGCCGCCACCGCCGGGAGGCATCGGGAAGCCACCGCCGCCGCCGCCGGGGAAGCCACCGCCGCCACCGGGAGGCATCGGGAAGCCACCGCCGCCGCCGTCACCCCCGGGGAAGCCGCCACCACCCTCCTCGATGCCTTCTTCGAGCTGGCACAAGAACTCAGTGAGCTGGTCGGGCGGATCGTCGCACTCGAGGTCACCGAAGATGCCGCCCTCGCCGTCGTCGGCCCCGTCATCGGCCCCGTCATCACCCGCGCCGGCATCCGCATCGTCGGCACCGTCGTCGCTGCCGTCTCCGCCAGCGCCAGCCCCAGCTCCAGGGCCGTCGTCACTGTTGTCACCGCCGTTTTTGCCGGCGCCGCCTTCGTCGCCCGTCAAGGGTGAGACGTCCGTCTCGTCGACGGTGTGATGCCCAAAACAACCCGGCAGGGCGAGACCGACCAGGCAAAGCACGAATGTCTGAACGCTGCGCGACATGACCGAAAACCTCCAGGGACACCTAAGCTCGAAAGGGGAGTGGGTCGCACCCTAAACACCTTCGAGCTGCCCGCCAACCGCGACCTGCACGTCCGGTTCGCTCGTGTACAGGTCGCGTGCGAGATCGGCGCTTACGAGAAAAAGCACGCGCCGGGCGCGAGTTCGGGTTCGGCTGCATCTTTCTACCGGCGGGCCCTGAGCCGCCACATCTGCTAGCACCTGCGTCGACCGTCTCTCGTCCCCGCCGCACCCGATGGATCCGCAGTATCTGAGTGACCTCAATCGTGACGTACCCCTCGCGCGACCCGGCGAGTTCGCCCCCTTGCGTCTCGGGCCCTTGGAGATCGCCCTACCCGTGGTGCTCGCCCCCATGGCCGGCGTCACGAACTACCCCTTTCGCACCCTGGCGCGGCGCTTTGGCGCGGGCCTGTACGTGAGCGAGATGATCACGGCGCGACCCCTGGCCGAGGGACGCGAGAAGACGCGACGCCTGGCCGATTTCGGGCCCGAAGAAGAGCTGCGCAGCCTGCAGCTCTACGGCGTCGACCCGCACTACGTGGGCGAGGCGGTGAAGTGGCTGGTGGGCGAAGGCCACGTCGACCACATCGACATGAACTTCGGCTGCCCTGTCCCCAAGGTGACGCGCAAGGGCGGCGGCTCTGCCATTCCACTCAAGCCCAAGCTGCTCGCCAACATCGTGCGCGCCGCGGTCCAGAGCGCGGGCAAAGTGCCGGTCACGATCAAGTTCCGTAAGGGCATCGACGCCGAGCACCTGACCTTCCTCGACGCGGGTCGCATCGGCCAGGAAGAGGGCTGCGCCGCCGTGGCTCTGCACGCCCGCACCGCCGCAGAGCTGTACTCGGGCCATGCCGATTGGAGCGCTATCGGCGCGCTCAAGCAGGCGGTGACCCACATCCCGGTGCTCGGCAACGGGGACATCTGGGAGGCGCACGACGCGCTGCGCATGATGCGCGAGACGGGCTGCGACGGCGTGGTGGTGGGTCGCGGCTGCCTGGGGCGTCCCTGGCTATTCCGAGATCTGGCCGACGTGTTCTCCGGACGCGAGCCCCAGAACCCACCGCGCTTCGGCGAGACCTGCGCGATCATGCTCACGCACGCGACGCTGCTCAGCGAGTGGCTCGGCGAAGCGGCCGCGATGCGCATGTTCAGAAAGCACTCCACCTGGTACACGAAGGGCTACCGCGGCAGCGCGGCCCTGCGCGACAAGCTCGTGCGCGTGACCACCCTGGCCGAGCTCGCGCAGGTGCTCGAGCTCGGTGACGCCGAAGCGCCCTTCCCGCCGCACGCCATGCGCGTGCCGCGCGGCAAGACCTCGGGCACCCAGAAGGTGCAGCTGCCCCACGGCTATCTCGATCAGCTCGACGACGCGACCCCCCCAAGCGAAGAAGTCTCGGAGCTCGACGAGCTCAGCGGCGGCT
>CAYNOM010000413.1:0-5442 GCA_964398415.1 uncultured Polyangiales bacterium
GGTCGGGCCGAAATCGCTGTGCATTTCCGAGTGGCACAGAGACTGCTCTCGCACCCAGAATCGTGTTTCGACGGGACGACGTGGGGGGCAATCGATGACGAAGCAGAGCCTTTGGATGCGCATGGTTTGCATACTCGCCGGGGGCTTCGTCGCCTCGAGCAGTGCGGTCGTGCAGGCAGGTATCCCCGAGTGTGGGAACATGCGCCTCGAGGACGCGTTGAGCTGCGAGGTTCGGGGAGATCTGAGCTGTAGCGCGAGCTGCAGCGAGCTCGGGGTGTACAAAAAGGCTTGCGCGACGCGCCTTCAGACCGTGTGCAGCAACACCTGCACGCTCTCCGCCGATGCGACATGCACCGACAGCTGCACGGAGTCTTGCACGGAGACCTGCGACCGTGGCGAGAACGTCATCTGCACGCACAACTGCTTCAGAGAGTGCACGGTTCCTTGCGCTGCCCACTGCGAGAACGCGGCGGACAAGGACCAGTGCCTCGCGACCTGTGAGGCGAACTGCGATGCCGAGTGCGACATCAAGTGTAAGCCACTCGTCGATGGTGACTGTTACAAGCACTGCATCGAGTGCTGTGGCGGTGCTTGCACGGCCGACGCCAACATGGACTGTCAGCAGACGTGCCAGGTGCGGGAGTTCGAAGACTGTGAGTACGAGTTTCGCGCGGACTGCGACGGAAGCTGCGAGGGCAGTGGCGCGCTGTTCTGCGACGACGAGTTCGTGCTCACGGGTGAAGCCATCCCGACCTGCGTCAAGGCGTTGGCGAGCGCCGGGATCGCCGGTTTCGAGGGCGAGCTCGAGGTGACGATCGACGATGGCGTCGACGCGATCGACGATGCGAAGGGGCGCACCTCGCCCAAGTGTTCGTTCGAGGGCAGGCCCGCCGCTTCGGGCTCCGCGTGGGTGCTGCTCTCGGCGGGCGTCGTGGCGGGGCTTGCCCGGCGACGCTCGCGCCGTCGCCGCTGAGTTGATTCGAGCCCTAGTTCGCCGTGGCGCGCGTGGCTCGCGGGTCGTTCGCGAGCGCGCCTTCGAGGGCCTTTCGTAGCTCTGTCGCCGTTTGAAAGCGTTTCTTGGGGTCGCGCTGCAGGCAGCGGGCCACGATGCGCCGCACGGGTTCGGGCAAATCGTCGCGACGTGCGTGGATCGGAATGGGGGACAGGGTCAGCACGTTGGCGCACACCTCTGCGAGGCTCGCGCCGCCGTAGGGCAGGGCGGCGGTCAGGGCTTCGTAGAGGACCACACCGAGGGCCCACACGTCGCTGCGCGCGTCGACGGGCGTCCCGTGACTGAGCTGTTCGGGCGCCATGTACATGGGAGAGCCCACCAGCATGCGTGTCTGCGTGAGCTGGGTGGTGGCTTCGCTCAGCGTGCTTCCGAACAGCTTGGCGATGCCAAAATCGACGACCTCGACGTGCTCGGAGCCGTCGGCATCTTCGACCAAGAAGAGGTTTGCCGGCTTCAGATCGCGGTGCAGCACGCCCTGCGCGTGTGCAGCTTCGACTCCCGAGGTCGCCTCGAGCACGATGCGCAGCGCGACGTCCACTCGCATGGGGCCCGTCGTGCTTAGACGCGCCTCGAGGTCTTGCCCGCGCAGGTAGTCCATGACGATGAAGGGGGCGCCGTTTGGGAGGTTGCCCGTGTCGATGACGTGGGCGACGTGCCGGCTCTGGATGCGGAGCAGCGCACGTGCTTCGCGGGCGAAGCGCTCGACGGCTTCGCCGCTACCGTGCACGTCGGTGCGAATGAACTTGATCGCCACCTGTTCGTCGCTCGAGAGGTCACGCGCTGCGACGACGATGCCCATGCCGCCCACGCCGAGCACGCGCTCGACGCGGTAACGATCGTCTACGATGGTACCGAGGGAGACCGGCAAGGGATCGCTGCGCGCGGCGTCGAAGGTCGCGGCCCACGGCGAGGTGCCAGGGCTCGCGAGCGTGCGGACCGCGGACTCGTCGAGGGTGCCGCACTGCCGACTGACCGAGGCGAGGCGGCGTCGCAGGGACAGCTCGCGCGTCACCTGTCCGGCGAGCATGCGCAGCGCATCGAGCTGGGGGCTCGTCAGCGTACGCGGCACGGTGTCGATCACGCACAACGTGCCGACCGCGTCGCCCGACTCGAGCCGCAGCGGGACGCCAGCGTAGAAGCGCACGTGGGGAGCGTTGAGGACGAAAGGGTTGTCTGAAAAGCGCGGATCGCTCTGGGCGTCCTCGACGATCATGGGATCGTTCTCGAGGATCGCATGCGCGCAGAAGGCGTGGTCTCGATGTGTCTCGGTGGCGTCGATGCCCACGCGTGCCTTGAACCATTGCCTCGACACGTCGACGAGGCTCACGAGCGCGATAGGCGTCGCGCAGACTTGGCTCGCGAGCCGTGCCACGTCATCGAAGGCGGGCTCGGGCTCGGTGTCGAGCACATGGCACTCGCGCAAGGCCGCGATGCGTGCCGTTTCGTTCGACGGTACGGGAGCCCTCATCTTTCCCCCTCCCTAGACTGGAACGGAAAGCTCTGGGCCTTCACGTCCAGCATCAGGCTGCGACCGAATCGCCGTCGCGTCAACGCCCATGAGCGCGGCTTTGGATGGCGCGCCTCCCGCCGCGCTTGGACACTGAGCAGCTCTCCGCTATCGTTCGAGAATGTCTTCGGATTCTGGCAACGCTGAGCTACCGTTGGAGGACCTGGGGCGCTCATCCGCGGCCGCAGTGCGACAGGATCCGGGCGTCATCTCCCGCTTGAGTCGCGAGCTCGGCATCTCCGACGACGACGTACGCGCTGCTCTCGTGAGGGCGCACGGCCGAACCCAGGTGCGGAACGTCTTCAAGGGCCCGTACGCCATCGCCACAGGCGAGGCCATCGAGGAGTACGACGAGGAGGGGCCGACCGGTGTCGAGGAGGAAGTCGAGAGCGAGGCGAAGGTCGCAAGTCCGTACGACCCCGACAAGATCCGCGTCGACCCCAAGACGTTCTCGCTGTTCCAGGTCATCGAGGACATCAAGGCGGGTGACATCGATCTGGCGCCTGACTTCCAGCGTCAGCGAGTTTGGGGCACCCGTCAGAAGGTAAGATTGATCGAGTCCGTCCTCCTGCGTATTCCGCTGCCGGCGTTCTACTTTTCGGCTGACAAGGCGGGAAGGCTCAGCGTGGTCGACGGCGTCCAGCGACTCTCTACCCTCCACGACTTCTTCGGAGGGCAGTTCCCGCTCACCGAAAACGATCTGGAGTACTTGTCTGTGGACGCCTTACGGCGTCGCGGCTCGGACGGGGAGCCGAGCCACTGCTACTTCGCCGATCTCGACAGTCCCTGGACGCGTCGGATGCGGCAGACCCAGTTTGCCACCTACGTCATCGATCCGCAGACGCCCGAGCAGGTCAAGTTCGACATCTTCAAGCGCATCAACACCGGAGGCAGCCCGCTCAATGCGCAGGAGATTCGGCATAGCATGATGACCTCGCGCACCCGCGAGCTCTTGAAGGGTCTCAGCGAGGGCGAAGGGTTTCGTCGAGCCGTCCCCGAGACACTCCACGATCACCCACGCATGACCGACCGCGAAGCGATCTTGAGGTTCTTGGCGTTCGCCCTGCTCGAGGACGTCGAGCGGTACACGGATGCCACCATGGATGCCTTCCTCGTGCGGACGGTGGCACGCCTCAATGATCCGAGCGACGTCGACGACGCCATGCTTTCGACGCTTCGCACCCAATTCGAGACGGCCATGGACAACGCCGCCTTCCTCTTCGGGGAGCACGCCTTCCGCAAGTGGCCCGCTGGCAAGGAGCGCAGATATCCGTTCAACAAGGCCTTGTTCGAGTCCTGGAGCTTTGCCCTGCGCACGGTCAACCTGTCGGCCTTGGCGCCGCACAAGAGCGAGCTCGTCGAAGCCACGCGTGAGTTGATGCGCGACCCGGCCTATGTGGATGCGATTACGCTGGGCACCGGCGACCTCACGAAGGTGAAGACACGCTTCACCGCGGCGACTTCGCTCGTGGCGCGGTACGTCCCATGATCACTTCATTTGGCATCCAAGGGTTCAAGTGTTTCATCGACCTGACGGTCGACTTGTCGGAAGTGACGGTCCTGTCTGGCATCAACGGCGCGGGCAAGAGCTCGTTCATCCAGGCCCTGCTGCTCACCAAGCTGGCCCAGCCCCCTGCCGCGCACGTCGCCCTGAACGGGCCCTTCGAGCTGTGCTTGGGGCAGGTTCTCGACGTCGCCCGCGGTCAGCTCGTTCAGCTCACGGTCACAAACAGTGCCGGGGCGACCGGCAGGTGGGTGCTCGAGGCGGAGTCCGACACCGATCTCACCCTCAGGGTGGCCGAGGCGAGCGAGCCGCTTCCAGAGCTCGTGCACCTCACGTACCTGCAAGCCGAACGGCTGGGTCCTCGGGATTTCTTGCGCCTCGACTCGAAGCCAGACGAAGAGCTGAACGTGGGCGTGCGCGGCGAATTCGTGGCGCAAGTGCTCAGCCAAAAGGACCGACGCTTCAACGTGGAGCACGCTCGCTGTCGACGTCGCGAGGAGGTCGGCACTACGCTCAGCAAGCAAGTCGAGGCCTGGCTCCAGGACCTCGTGCCGGGGATCGAGCTCAGGGTGGAAGCCTTCCCAGACTTGAGCGCAGCTACCGTTCGCCTGCGGCAGTCTGGTCTCGCCACGGAGTGGCTGAGGGCCCAGAATCTCGGCTTCGGCGTCAGCTACGTGCTGCCGATCGTGGTGGCCGGGCTGGTCGCTCCAGTGGGTTCGCTCTTGATCGTCGAGAACCCGGAGGCCCACCTTCATCCCCAGGGCCAGTCGTACATCGCGAGGTTTCTCGCGAGAGTGGCCGCTGCCGGCGTCCAGGTGGTGCTCGAGACCCACAGCGACCACGTCATCAACGGGCTGCGCCTCGCCGCGATCAGCGATCATCCCTTGCGTGGGGACCAGGTGACGATCCTCCACTTCTCCCACGACGAGGAGCAACCCAGCGTGCAGAGGCTGCGCTTGACCGACCGCGGCGGTTTGACAGCCATCCCAGAGGGCTTCTTCGATCAGTCCGAGAAGGACCTCGCAGCCATCCTGGAGGCGCGACGTGGCGGAGCCGCCCGTTAGGTTCTTGATCGACGAATCGTCGCTCTTGGAACCCTGCGACGACCTGGAGGCGGCCCTGGACGTCGCCGTGTCGAGGATACGAGCGGGCCGAAACGGCGGTGTTGGCAAGCTGTCGTGGATCTGGGAAGAGATCGTGCAGGGGCACACGCTCGCGGAGTGGGTTTTCGACCGGAGCCTGGGTCTCGACCCCCTCGTCGCCGCAGCGCTACGAGAAGCCCTGGACCGAAGCGTCGATTGGGACGAGGTGCTCGACACCGCTCACCTGCCGCCCGACGTGGAGATGGGAGGAGCAAAGAAGTCGGCGTGGTCCGTCGGTGCGGCCGCGAGCTTCACGCAACGAGGTGTCTCCATGGCA
>CAYNOM010000413.1:5452-6121 GCA_964398415.1 uncultured Polyangiales bacterium
CATGGCATGCGTGCCTCTCGTGGGCGCCCTGGGGCCGCGCACGGTCTGCCCTGTCGGCGCTGGCTCGAATGAGCCGATCGAGCTGTGGTTCGTCGGCGACGAGGCGTCGAGCCTGGCGTTCTATCGCGCGCTGCCGGAGGTCGAAGACCTTGATGAGGCGGGGTACTTCGTGAACGCCGGTCGAGCGTTTCCGCGCCTGAAGTTTTTTCGGCAGCGCACTCGGTTTGCAGACTTCGACGAGGAATACCGCACGATTCGGCGCAAGGTGACCCGACACCTTGGGGTGCTCAACGATCACGCGGTCGAGATCTTTCGGAGCAAACGCGAGCCATTCAGGCCGAGCTGGGCTCACGTGGCGTCGAGGCGAGCGGGGAGAGCGGCAACACCAAGGCCGACGCGCACGCGATGCGGCAACGCAGGATCACGTTCGGTGGAGGCGAGATCACGCTGGACTGGCACACGAAACTGAGGCCCCACCTCGACCGCATCTACTTCTCCGCGACTGCGAGGCCCTATGTCGTCGTGGGCGTGTTTCACAAGCATCTCGCCTGATCCAGGGCTTTCGGAGCTGGGCAGCGGCTTCGCGACACCGTGGGCCCTCCAACGTTGCCGACGAGGAAGCTGCGCGGCAGACTCGGGACCCATGCGCTTTCTGTCCCTAATCGCGGT
>CAYNOM010000414.1:0-5861 GCA_964398415.1 uncultured Polyangiales bacterium
CAGCCTCGAGCGCACCTACCTCGCGCAGCGACAGGCTTCACGTCGCGAAGGCTAGTGCCGCGCGGCGAAAGTTCGGCCAGATGCGCCGGCCCGCTGCTCCCGAAGGGGTGAGCGGGGGCCGTAGTGTTAGTTCGTTAGGGGTGAGGCAAGTCGATGACCGCGGATCAGCATGTTACTTCCGACGAGTCTTGAACGAAAGGAATGCGAACATGCTGAGTTCTGCTGTGCGTCCTGCGTCAGTGCTGTTTCGTCTGGCGTGGATTGGCGGTCTTTGTGCCTGCGCGGTTGAGCCCCAAGGTAGTATCGAGCGTGGTCTTCAGACCGACGACATCGCTGACGGTAAGATATTCGTCGGGGACGATGTGGCCTATGAGTCGGAGGCGACCGACAGCACTGCCGATGGCAAGCCAGGGACGGCTCAAACGGCTGAGGTGCACGACGAGGAACGAGAGGGCGTGAGCGACCGCGTTAGACAGGGTTACTATCTCAGCTCGGCAGTCTGGCAGCGTTACGACATTCCTGTTTGTTGGGAAACGACAGGTTGGGCAACCGAAAAGGGTTGGGTACAGGCTGCGGTCGAAGCAGGGTGGGAAGCAAATTCAAGCATCGAGCTGACTGGCTGGGGCGCTTGCACCAGCGGTAGCAAGGGAATCCGCATCAAGATTGCGGATGAGGGGGCTAAGGTCCGAGCTTTGGGTAAGGGCTTGGACGGCATGAGCGCCGGCATGGTGCTCAACTTCAGGTTCGACAACTGGAGCCAAGTCTGCAAAACCAATGCGACCACGCGCCGCAACTGCATCGAATCCAACGGCCTTCACGAATTCGGTCATGCTCTCGGCATCGCGCATGAGCACAACCGCCCAGACAGCTGGCTGTCGTGCAAGGACGATCCACAGGGTACGAACGGCAACACCACGGTGGGTGGGTTCGATAAAGATTCCATCATGAACTACTGCTACGATGCTAGCTATCGAGGCGGGCTGAGCACCGGCGACATAGCAACGGTGCGTCGTATGTATGGTACGGGTCGCACGTTCGATGTCGGGGTGATCGCTGAGGCGGATACGAGCTGCCCTGGCGAGACGATTACGATCCGTACCGATGACGAGGACTCCAAGAACAAGAATCAGCGCGGCGGATGGAACGGCGCATTCGTGAGCGATAGCAATACGCGTATGACGTTCTGCCGAGTCGATGGCTCCGTGTTCAAGCACTTCGGATCGACCACTTCGCGCCTCAACGATTACGCCGTGCTGAAGCTGGGCGCACTGTGTCCGCATGGGTCCGCAGCCTTTAGCCGCTATTTCGACAATGAGGATGACAACAACAAGAACTGGTCTATCGGAGACATTCGTCCATCGGAGCAGGGCTCCAACACCCGTCTACAGTTTTGTGTGTTCAGCGGCTCGAGTAACTCGACGCGCAGGATGAGCTCACTTCCTTCGCTCGGGTTCGGCTACGGCGTCTTTGCATCCCCAGAGTTCAATCACGGGCGAACGTACGGCTACGTGCGCACCGACGATGAGGACGACAACAACAACAACAGCACCTCCGGTACCTCTGCGGGGACCAACATGATCGAGGTCGGGGCTAACACAAAGCTGCACATGTGGCGTCGCTGAGCCGAATCTCGGTCACGGCATCCTACGCCTAGGCCTTCGGCTCGATCAGCTCGATCAGCATGCCTCCCGTGTCGGCGGGATCGAGGTAGGCCATCTTGTAGCTCGGCAGCTCGACGATGCCGCTCGGCGTCACGTGGCCGGGGCGAATGCCGCGTGCTTCGAGCAGCGCGAGCGCCGCCTCGAGGTTACTCACGTTGAAGGCCACGTGGTTGATGCCGGGGCGATCCTTGAGCAGGATCTCGCGAAAGCGCTGGCTGATGGGCTCGATCAGCTCGAAGCATGCGTGTGGCAGATCGATGAAGGCAAAGCGCGTCTCGGCGGCCTCACCGAAGGGCGGAACCACGCGAATCTGCGCCGGCTCGAGGCCGTAGATGCGCGTGAAATGCTCTAGGCTCGCCTCGAGGTCGGTGGTGATGAAGCCGACGTGGCGAAGACCGGTGATCAGGTCCTTCAGGCCGAGCGTGCGTGGTTGCATGGCGCGAGTGTGTCTCACTCGTATGCGAGCGCCTCTTTCACGTCCATCGAGGCGGCGCGTCGACCCGGGAAAAAGCCTGCCAGCGCGGCGGCGCCCACCACGAACAGCGACATGCGAACGGCGGTCTCCACGGGGAAGCCGTAGGCGAGGTTCCAGCCACTCGTGGCCGTGCCTATCACTTTCAGGAAGATGTAGCCCTGGGGCACGCCGGCGATGACACCGCACACCACGGCGGCGAGACCCAGAAAACCGGCCTCGGTCACGAGGCTCAACACCACCTGCTTACGCGTGGCGCCGATGGCGCGCAGCATGCCGATCTCGCGGATGCGGTCGATGACCGCGGCGAGCATGGTGCCGATGACGCCCATCACCGCGACGAGCAGCGTGATCAGCTCGGGCGCCTTGGCGTAAGCGAACACGCTCTTCGCCACCGCGGACAGCTCTTTGCGCAGCTCCTTGTGCTGCGTGACGAACAGGCTCTGCGTGGCATCGAGGCGCTGGCGCACCGTGGCCACGAGCGCTTCGTGATCGGTACCCGGGGCAAAGAACAGGTCGACACCGTCGATCTGCTCGTCTTTCCACAGCTCGCGGAACCACTTGCGGTCCATCATCATCCAGCCCTGGTCGTAGGAGTAGTCGACCACGACGGCGAACACCTCGAAGCGCGCGAGACCGCTCGGCGTCTGCAGCTCGAGCGAATCACCGGCAGACAGGCCGTGGAGGTTCGCCATGTTTTCCGAGATCAAGACGCGCTTTTGCTCCACGAGCGCCGTAGACGGGATGCGCGCGGGGCCGTCGATCACGTGGCGTAAGCGATTTTTCTTCGCGGACTGCTCGAAGTAGATCTCGGTGTCCATCGATGCGATCTGAGCGCGCCTGTCGTTGACGTCGGCAAACGCCGCACGCACCGGGTTTATCCCGACGATGCCCTCGATGCCGTCGAGCTTCTCGAGCACGCTCGGCCCAAAGGGCACGTGGTGGCGGTCGAGCAACGGCGAGCCCGCCGTGACGAGGGCGTCCGCCGGGAAGGCGTCATCGGCCCACTGCACGACCGAACGCTCGAAGGAGCGTGCGTAGGCGCCGATGCTCATGCTCATCGACACGGCGAGCATCAAAGCGACGACCGTGATCGCACTGCGACCGAGTGATCGCTCGACGTTGTCGAGGGCGATGCGGCCGGGCATGCCGAGCAGGGCTTCGACACCCTTGACCATGACGAGGCGCAGGATGCGCACGGCGTAGGGCACGAGCAGCGCGATGCCCACGACGAGGATCACGCTCGCGAGATACCCGTTGAGCTCGCCGCCCTGCATCGCTGGGACGTACGCAGAGAGCGCGATCAGAAGGCCCACGATGGCCATCCGAGCGTGCGACACGGGGCCCGTCATCGAGGACGAGCGCGTCGCGCGCAGGGCCTCGGCGGGGTCGACCTGATTGGTTTGGCGGGCGGGCAAGTACGACGCGATCAGGGTGGTGATGACACCTGCGGCGGCGCCCGCCACGGCCACCACGCCCGTGACCTTGGGCGGTGGCGGCTGAATCGGCAAGACGAAGCGATTGACCGTGCCCTCCACGTTGGCGAGGGCGATCTCGGCGAGCTGCTGCGCCAGCACGAGCCCCAATACGACGCCCACCTAGGCCATCACCAGGGCCTCCAAGCAAAACAGCATCACCATGCGCGACTTGGTCACGCCCAGCGCACGCAGGATGCCCACCTCGCGCCTGCGCTGGGCCACGCTCACGCTGACGGCGTTGTAGATCAGGAACATGCCGACCCAAAGCGACACCAGGCCAGACATGTTGAGGCCGTTGCGGAAGGCCCAAAGCGAGGTCACGAGGCGCTGGGTGCGCCCCTGCGGGCGCTCGACCTGCGCCTTGCCCTTGACCAGGGCGGCGATGCGTCCCTGCACCTCGTTGACGTCGTAGCCCTCCTTCACGACGACGTCGATGCGGTCGACGGCGTAGCCGCGCGAGAAGCTCACCTGGGCGGCGTCGATGAACATCACCACCACCTGGCCACCGAAGGACGCCGCCGGACCCGAGTCTTCGAGCAGGCCGCGTACGAAGAACTCCTTGTTGCCGTCGGAGGTCACGAGCGGGAGCGGATCGCCGATCTTTAAGCCGCGCGCGCGCGCCAGCTTCTTCGACACCAGGATCGCGGAGGGGTCATTGGCAAAGGCGAGGGGATCCTCGACCACCTGGTGCTCGCCCTCCTGCGCAAAGGGCAGAAAGAACGTGTCGCCCAGGAAGTCGACGCCGAGCACCAGCAGCGAGCCGCCCTGGCCATCTGGCGTGCGGGTCACCACCTCCAGCATGGCGGCTGCGTGGTCCACGCCCTCGAGGTCCGCGATGTCGCCCGTCAGGGCGCTCGGGATGCCGGCGTCGCTGCCCGCGACGGTGAGGTCGGCCTTGCCCGCGACGCGATCGACCATGTCTTCGAACGCGGCCACGAGGCTTCGGTTCGTCGCCAGCACCGCGCTCAACATGCACACGCCGAGCGCGATGCCGAAGATCACGAGGCCGGTGCGAAGCGGTGAGTGCCGAAGGTGGCGCAGCGAGATTTCACGCAACAACGTCCACATGAGGGAAGCTCCCTAAGCGCAGCAAAATTGAAGAGACGCGCGCGACCTGCACAGAGGTCGCGGAGATCGCAAGAGACCGGTCGAGCCGAAGGCTCAGGCGATGCCGGCGGAGGGCTCGCGTCCGACGATGCTCCGCGGCGTTTCGGGAGTGCGATCGCTTCCCTGCGCGCCCATGAACACCTCTTCTTCGGTCTCGGCCTGCACCGATTCGTCGCCGGCCAGCTCACCATCGCGAATGGTGAGCACGCGGTCGGCCACGCGCGCCATGCGCGGGTCGTGCGTCACGAGAATCACCGTGCGTCGCTTGTCGACGGCACCGCGCAGGAGGCGCATGACCTCGCGACCCGTCTTCGAGTCGAGGTTGCCGGTCGGCTCGTCGGCGAGCAGCACGGGCGGGTCCATGATCAATGCGCGCGAGATCGCCACGCGCTGCATCTCGCCGCCGGACATCTGGTCGGGGCGGTGGTGCATGCGCCCGCCGAGGCCGACGCGCGTGAGCAGGTCTTCGGCGCGCTCGTCGAGGGCTTTGCTGTGAAGCCCAGACAACTTGGCCGGCAGAAGGACGTTTTCCTTCGCGCTCAACGTCGGCAAGAGATTGAAGAACTGGAAGACGAAGCCGATCTTCTCCCGGCGCAAACGCGTACAGGCGTCGTCGTCGAGGGTGCTGAGGTCGGCCCCCGCCACCACGACACGCCCGCTCGTGGGTTTGTCGAGGGCGCCGAGGAGATTCAGCATCGTACTTTTGCCGGAACCGGAAGGGCCCACGATCGCGGTGAGCGAGCCGGCCGCGATGCTGACCGAGATGCCCTTAAGCGCCTGCACACTACTCGCGCCCTGGCCGTACGTGCGCCGGACGTCTTTAAGCTCAATGATCATGACAAGGCGTTTTATGTGGATTGCGCAGGAAATGGTAGTTGCTTTTTCCCTACCCGTGAGCCGCCCCTCACATCTGACCCTCGAAACACGCCGGGTCAGTATCGTGCACCCAGATCTACCCACATCGTGGTACTGAACAAAAAAACGGTGGGTTGCCTTTCGGGAGCACCGACTTAACTTGCCGCCCGGCGCGTCCGCGGCGCGCTGAGGGTCCCCATGCAAAAGCGCGACTACTACGAAGTGCTCGGCGTCGAGCGCAATGCTTCCACCGACGACATCAAGAAGGCCTACCGCAAGCTCGCGCTG
>CAYNOM010000414.1:5871-6118 GCA_964398415.1 uncultured Polyangiales bacterium
CGGGGATCACGAGGCCGAGGAGCAGTTCAAGGTGTGCTCTGAGGCCTACGCAGCCCTGAGCGATGCGGACAAGCGCCGCCGCTACGACCAGTTCGGTCATGCCGGGCTCGAGGGTGCGGCTGGCGGTGGCTTCCAGGACGTGTCCGACATCTTCAGCCAATTCAACGACCTATTCGGCGACTTTTTCGGCGGCGGTGGCTTCGGTGGGGGGCGCGGTCGTCGTCGCGACGGTCCGAGCCAGGGGGCC
>CAYNOM010000415.1:0-6100 GCA_964398415.1 uncultured Polyangiales bacterium
CGCGAGGACGCAGAGCGCCTGCTCGAGGAGGCTCACGCGCACTTTGGGCGGCTCGACGTGCTCGTCAACAACGCGGGGGTGCTCGATGGGCTCACGCCGCTCACCGAAGCCTCAGACGAGCTGTTCGAGCGCGTGATGGGCACAAACCTCATGGGGCCGTTCTTCACCTGTCGCAAGGCCGTGGCGACGATGCTCGACCAGGGCGGCGGCGCCATCGTCAACCTGGCTTCGCTCGCAGGCGTCAATGGCGGTCGCGGCGGAAGCGTCTACACCATGAGCAAGCACGGCGTCGTCGGTCTCACGAAGAGCATCGCCTTCTACTACGGCGAGCGCGGGATTCGGGCGAACGCGCTGTGCCCGGGTGGTATCGACACTCAGATCCACACGCGCACGAAGCTCAACGACTTAGGGCTGAAGAAGGCGAGCTCGCACTTCAAGACCACCCCGCGTCCAGGCAGCGTGGACGAGATCGCAAGCTGCGCGACCTTTCTCGCCTGCGAGGACTCCGCCTACGTCAACGGTGCAACGCTCGTGGCAGACGGCGGCTGGCTCGCGCACTGATCTCGCTCCTGCAAAGGAAAGCGCCATGTACATCGATCTCACCCCTGCGCAGCGTGCGTTTCGCGAGCACATCCGCGGCTACTTGGCGGCGCTGGTCACGCCGGAGGTGATCTCGGAGGTGCGCTCGAACCTCGGCGGACCGCTCTACCATCGCGTGCTCGCACAGCTCGGCACCGACGGCTGGCTCGGCATCTCGTGGCCGAAGGAGCACGGCGGTCAGGGTCGCTCGTTCGTGGAGCAGGCCATCTTCTTCGACGAGGTGCAACGCTCGGGCTTTGCCTTGCCGTTTCTCACGCTCAACACGGTGGGGCCGACGCTCGCGCGCTTTGGCACCGAAGCGCAGAGGCAGGCCTTCGTGCCGCGCATTCTCGCGGGCAAGTGCCACTTCGCCATCGGCTACACCGAGCCCAATGCAGGCACCGACCTCGCCTCGCTCACCACGCGCGCCGAGCGCGACGGCGATCACTACGTGATCAACGGACAGAAGGTGTTCACCAGCCTCGCAAGCTACGCCGACTACATCTGGCTCGCGGCCCGCACCGACCCGAGCGCGGCGAAGCACAAGGGCATCTCGATCTTCATCGTCGACGCGAAGGCCCCTGGCGTGCAGATCACGCCCATCCACACCTTGGGCGGCCACCCCACCTACGCCACCTACTACGAGAACGTCCGCGTGCCTTGCGACATGCTGGTGGGCGAGGAGCACCGCGGCTGGAAACTGATCACGAGCCAGCTCAACCACGAGCGCGTCGCGCTCTCGAGCTTTGGCCACATCGCACGGCACTTCGAAGAAACCTGCGAGTGGGCCAAGCACGAGCGGCTCAGCGATGGGCGACGCCTGATCGATCAACCCTGGGTGCAAGCCAACCTGGCCAGGGTGTACGCGCAGCTCGAGACCCTGCGCCTGTACTGCTTTCACCAAGCAGCGAGCCTCGACAAGGGCGACCTCGATCCGGCGCACGCCTCTGCGGTCAAGGTGTTCAGCAGCGAGGGCTTCATGCAGGTGTACAAGCTGCTCCTCGAAGTTTGTGGAGCGCGCGGTCTGATCCGTCAGGGCTCGCCCGACGCTGTGCTCTCGGGCTTACTCGAGAACATGTACCGCGCGACGCTCGTGCTGACCTTCGGCGGCGGCACCAACGAGGTGCAACGCGATCTCATCGCCAGCATTGGTCTGCGCATGCCGCGAGATCGTTGAGGAGACGCCATGGACTTCGACTGGAGTGAAGACGCGCGCACCATCTTCGAGCTCGCGCAGAAGATCCTTCAAGGCGAGGTGAGTGAAGCGAGCCTGCGAGAGATCGACAAAGACGAGAGCTTCTTTCACGCGCGGGCCTGGAAGCTGCTCGGAGAAGCGGGCTTGCTCGGCGTGGCCATCGATGAGGCCCATGGCGGCATGGGCGGGGGCGTCTCGGAGCTGTGCGCGCTCCTGCACGCGGTCGGACGGAACGTGGCGCCGATCCCCGCGCTGAGCTGTCTTGCGCTGGGCGCCCTGCCCATCGCGCGCTTCGGGGAGGCCGCACAAAAAGCCCGTCTTCTGCCGCGGGTGGCACAGGGCACTGGCTTTGTCAGCGGCGCCTTCGAGGAGCAGCAAGGCGAAGCGCGTCGATCGCCTGTAACCCGAGCGACCGAACAACATGGCGGCCTCCGCGTGACAGGCACGAAGCTCTGCGTGCCGCTCGCCGACCGGGCCGAGCGCATCGTCACCCCCGTGGGCATCGACGGCGAGGGCGTGGCGCTGCTCCTCGTCGATCCCAAGCTGAGGGGCGTGAGACTCATGCGTAGCGTGGAGACTCACGGCGAGCCCGTGTTCCGCATGGAGCTGTGCGAGGTGGAGGTGGCCGCCGAGGACGTGCTCGTGCGCGGTTCGAGGGCCCACGAGGCCCTGGCGTTCATGCACAACGCAGCGCTGGCCGCTGTCTGTGCCGTGCAGCTCGGCGTGAGCGAACGCGCGCTCGAGCTCACCGCCCGCTACACCAGCGAGCGCAAGCAGTTCGGGGTGCCGATCGGCAGCTTCCAGGCCGTACGCCAGCGCGCGGCCGACGCCTACATCGACGTGCACGCCATTCGCCTCTCGCTACAACACGCGGCGTTCGTGCTCGATCAGGGGCGCGACGCGAGCCTCGCCTGCAGCGTCGCGAAGTTTCACGCGTGTGAAGCGGGCTACCGCGTCGCCTTCGCCGCCCAACACCTGCACGGCGGCATCGGCTACGACGTCGACTACCCGTTGCACCGCCACTACCTGTGGTCGAAGGCCCTCGAGCTGACCCTCGGCCCTGCGCCCGAGCAGCTCTCGCGTATCGGCGAAATCCTCACCCAGCGCAGCGTGCGCATCGGCGAGTAGTCGATCACGTCTTGTGCGGCAGGCGCGTCTCCAGGCTGCGCGCGAGCTTATGGAAGTCGCTCTCGCGATCGACGAAGCGAACCTCTGTGAGCAACGTCGTCGGATCGATCAGCTCCGAGAAGGGCACGAACACCAGATCGAGCTGGCCCTTCACGCTCACCATGTGCCCGTCGAGTCCGCGCTCGATCAGCGCACGATGGGCCCCCACCCCAAGCTGCGAGCCGAGCACCACGTCGAAGGCGTGGGGCGTGGCGCAGCGCGCCTCGTAGCCGAGCTGCACGCCGGTGACTTTCTTGGTCTTGCCGGTGCGCTGCTCGTAGCGCTTCGTCACCGCGTCGGCGACGAGCTTCGACAGATCGACGCGCCCGAGTGAGATGTGTCCGTGATCGTCGCGCGCGATGCCCGCGAGGTGCTCGGAGGAGAGCAGCTCGGCCAGCCCCTCGGCCAGCACCACCGTGCCGTAGCGCTTGCCGCTCGCCTCGCGTACGCAGATCAAGTCGACGATGTGGTCGGCGAGCGCCGAGAGGGAGAGACGGTTTCGCGTTTCCTCGCGGCCCGTCTCCGGGTTGAGGTACTTCTCGGACACCGCCAGGCGCCCCACGACATCTTCGACCGCGAGCACGAGGTGCGCCTCGCCCGCGATGGCCACCCCGTAGGCCAGCCAACCCGACTTGCGTCCCATGGTCTCCACGATGAAGTAGCCCCCCGTGGCGAGCGCATCGGCGCGCAGATTGAGCAGCTCCTGCGCCATCACCTCCACCGCCGTGAAGAAGCCGAAGGTGAAGTCGATGCCGCGATAGTCGTTGTCGATGGTCTTCGGTAGATGCACCACGCGCACGCGCTTCTCGTGGGGCGGCAGGCGCTTCTGGAACTCGTACAGAAAGTTCGCCGTCTTGAGCGTGTCGTCGCCACCGATGGAGATCAGCGCATCGATGCCCAAGTCGACGAGCCCCTCGTAGACGCGCCGTAGCTGCTCTGTCTTCTTGGGGTCGTCGAGATCGGCTGGGCCCTTGATCTTCTTGCCGGGATTGGTGCGCGCCGTGCCGATGAAGATGCCGCGCGCGTTGCGCAGGCCCCTCAGATCCCGATCCTGAAAGATGCGGTAGTCTTGCCCCTCGACGAGCGGTCGCGCTTCGCGGTCGTACTCGGCCAAGCTCGAGTAGCCGTGCATGAAGCCCACGAACTCGTAGCCATCGCGCCTAAAGCTACTGGCCGCCGCCGTGATGACCGCATTGGCCGCCGGAGCCGGACCGCCCGAAAATACGACGCCTACCCGTCCCTTGAATTGCGCCATGACGACGAACCCTCCCGGGAGCAGGATGGCAGGCTGCGCGGTGAGTTGAAACGGCTTTCTAATTGGCCTGGGACAGCGAGCGCGGTCGCGCACTCTTCTTGAGCAGCTGCGCCTCGGGCACGAAGTGCTCGGGCTGTGCCGGCACCTTGCCTGCCTTGAGCGCGTCCACGTCCCAGTAGGCGCGCATGGTGCATGACAACCCAGGTAGATGCGGCTCGAGCTCGATGCGCATGGGCGAATCCTTGCCGAACGCGAGCTCGGTGCCGCCCTTGCAGCCCACGACGCACGCCTCTTCCTGCGGCAAGCCCGTGCCCACCACGGTGTGCATGGCGCACTCCGGAATGTAGGCCTCCATGTAGCCGCGCTTGATGTCCATCTCGCGCATCTCGAGCGGTCCGACCATGAAGCTCACGGCGTTGAAGTGCTTGAACATGTTGTCCGACACGAAGCGCGTGATCTTCTTTTCGAGCCCCTTCATCGCACTCGACTCCGACTGGCTCGGGCTCGCCTTCGCCGTCGCCTCGTCCTCGCGGAACATCTCGGCGAACTTCGGCTTCAGGCCTCCGACCCATTCGTCGATCGAACGTGCCACCGCACCGGCGACGAGGGCTTGGTACTCCTGCTCCGACAGGTGCTTCTTCAGCTCCTGACTGACCCACTCGAGCTCGCGCACGAAGCGCCCGTAGCCCTTGCGCCAGCGCTCGCGGGGCGAGTCGAAGCGGCGCACGGGCTCGCGCAACGCGAGCACCCGCGCGTAAGCGCGATCGGTGCCCTCGGGATCACCGCTCACCAGCCGCAACACGGGCATGAGTGTCTTCGGCACCATGTAGTCCATGCCGCCGACGATGCCCTTGACGGCCCAAGCATCGAATATCGCCTGCAGTCCCCATTGCTCGCGCAACTCGGCCAGACCCATCGCGTACCTCCGCGGTGAACAGTGTCTTGACGACGATACCATGGCCGCCTCCCGGGGCGAAGCGAGCAAGCGCCGACGCTCCGACACGCCTGTTCCCAGGCTCGAGCTCGCTCGAGCATCAACCCCGATGCGACCCATGCAAGCTGGTTTGCCTAGGGGAGACACCCCTCACGAGCCGGCTCATACGGGCCAATTTTCTGCTTGTCGGGATCTGGTCCTACGCGTAGATCGAGCTAGGGGGGGCGATATGGCCAGGCTGAACATCGAGGGAGAAGATCTCCTCATTCGCGTGGGGTGGCTAGAGCGCTTTCTGCTGCGAGACAGGCCGCAGCGCGTGTCGTTGCGGCAGATTCGCGACGTCGATCCCCACCCTCGCCTGCCCGACATGATGTTGCATTGGCTGGGTCGCCACGAGCTGTGGCTGAGCGGCGTGTCCGCCTACGAAGGGCAGCTCATTCCGAGCACGCGCAACCCCTCGCGCACCATCGCCATCGACCTGGCCAGCGAGGAAGGCGAAGGCGAGCGGCTCTTCGTCGAGCTCGACGAAGACAGCACCGATGCAGTCGCTGCGCGCATCCGTGAGGCCGTCGCCCGCGTGAACGCCCAATCGCAGCTCGATCAGGCCCTCGTCGAGGTCGCCACACAGGCCCCCTCCGGCGCGCCCGACAACGTCCGTGACCGACTCGGCATCGCCTTGATCACGGCCGGATTCGTCACGCTGTGCGTGGGGCTCCTCTCGCACCTCACCGACTTGGCCCCTAGCCCCCTGTGGCTCGGCTTGGGGGCCGGCTGTGCGACGGCCGGCGTGGTGGCCAAGCTCGCCTTTCCAGACGCGTGACACAGAGAGCGCGCTCCTTGGCCGCGCTCTCTGCTCAAGGACGGCGCGTCAGCGCGGATTGACGCACAGGAAGTTGTCCTTCCACGTATGCGGGTCGGCCCCTTCGACCCACCAGGTGCAAATCTTGCCTGTGATCTTTCCGGCGCCGCT
>CAYNOM010000416.1:0-6089 GCA_964398415.1 uncultured Polyangiales bacterium
CTTTCGCCCCTTGCCGGGTCGCATCAACGTGGTGCTGAGCCGAAGGCCAGACCTCGAGCTCCCGGCGGAGGTGTTGCGCAGCGAGTCCCTCGACGACGCCCTCGAGCAGCTCGAGCACAGGGCAGACGTCGAGCGCGTGTTCGTGATCGGCGGCGGCGAGATCTACGCCGCGGGTCTCCTGCATCCCGCGTGCGAGCGCCTCTACGTCACGCGGGTGGAGGGTGCGTTTGCCTGCGATACGCACTTTCCTGCCTTCCAAGACCGCTTCGTGCGTGTAACGGCAGACGGTCCCCACACCGACCACGGAGTCGGGTACACCTTCGAGGTCTACGAGCGACGCGATTGAGCGGCGCGTGAAGGAGGAGACGATGGGCTTGATGAACAGCTTACTGGGCGCGGGCACGGGCCTTGCCACGGGAACGAAGGCACCCGACTTCACGCTGAACGACCAGGACGGCAGCGCCGTGAGCCTGGCCGAGCTGCGCGGGAAGAAGAACGTGGTCGTCTACTTTTACCCGCAGGACGACACGCCCGGATGCACCAAGGAGTCTTGTGCCTTCCGCGATCACTTCACCGCCTTCACGGATGCGGGGGCCGAGGTGTTTGGCATCAGCTCCGACTCGGAGGCGTCACACAAGGCCTTCGCACAGAAGTACAACCTGCCTTTTCGGCTTCTGTCTGATCGCGACGGTCGCGTGCGCTCGGCCTTCGGCGTGCCCGCCACATTCGGGCTTCTGCCGGGCCGCGTGACCTACGTGATCGACAAGCAGGGCATCGTACGCCACGCCTTCAACTCGCAGATGAACCCGACCAAGCACGTGGACGAGGCGCTCGACGTCTTGAAGCGGCTCGGCTGAGCTCAACTCCGCAGGGAGCGAATAAAGGGACCCACGGCGCCTACGCCCTGCTCGTCGACGACGCGAATCGTCTGCGAGCCCACGACGGCGATGTCGGCCTTGCCCTCGAGTTGCGCAACATCGGCGCGGCTCTTCACCCCGAAGCCCACGGCCAGGGGCAGCGTGGTCGCCGCACGACAGCGGGCGAGATAGGCGTCGAGGCCCTCGAACTCGGTGTTGGCCCCCGTGACGCCCTTGCGTGCCACGCAGTAAATGAAGCCCCGCGCGCGCCTTGCGATCTCGCGCATGCGCTCGTCGCTGCTGGTGGGGGCGTAGATGAAGATGGGGTCGATGCGCTGCTCGGCCATGGCCTGCAAGAGCTCGTCCCCCTCCTCGAACGGAAGGTCGGGCACGATCGCGCCCATCAGCCCTGCCTTGCGCGTCTGCTCCGCGAACGCCGACACACCGCGCTTGTAGGCGATGTTGTAGTAGCTCATGAACAGAAACGGGATCGGAAACTCGGCGGCGAGCGCGCTCGCCAACTCGAAGCAGCGCTCGACCGTCGAGCCGGCCGTGAGGGCCCTCTGATTCGCGTGCAGGATCACGGGGCCGTCGGCCATGGGCTCGGAAAACGGGATCTGCAGCTCCATCAGGTCGACCCCAGCCTCGACCATCTGCTCGACGATGCGCCGGCTGTCGTCAAAACCTGGATAACCAAGCACAATGTGTGTCATGAGCAAGATGGGCTTGTCTTGCTTGCGCCTCCTGATTTCAGCCTCGAGCACGGTACGCCTCCGCCTTGTCGATGATGAACTGCCTGAACGAGGGATCCGCGAAGGCGTCCGCGATGGTGAAGATGTCCTTGTCGCCGCGGCCCGACTGGTTGATCAAGAGCACCTCGTCTTTGGACATCGCGGGTGCCTCCTTGAAGGCCTGGGCGAAGGCGTGCGACGACTCGAGCGCGGGGACGATGCCTTCCTTCTGCACCGTGAGCGCGAGCGCGTCGACCACCTCGCGGTCGGTCGCGGCCTCGAAGCGCACGCGCCCGGTGTCTTTGTAGTGCGCGAGGATCGGCGACACGCCCACGTAGTCGAGCCCCGCGGCGATGCTGTGGGTGTGGCTCATCTGACCGTCACCGTCCTGCAGGAAGTAGGTCTTGTAGCCCTGGGCCACGCCGACGCTCGCATCGTTCGAGCACAGCCGCGCTGCGTGGGCCCCGCTGTCGACGCCGCGCCCACCCGCCTCGACACCCACCAGCGAGACCTGGGGCTCGTCGAGGAAGCCCGAGAAGATGCCCATGGCGTTCGAGCCGCCCCCGACACATGCGTAGACGCGATCGGGCAGCTTGCCTGCCTCGGCCACGATCTGCGCGCGCGCCTCCGTGCCCACGATCGACTGAAACCAGCTCACCATCTCGGGGAACGGATGGGGCCCGCAGGCGGTACCCAGCGCGTAGTGTGTGGTGTCCATGTTCGTGACCCAGTCGCGAAAGGCCTCGTTGATCGCGTCTTTCAGCGTGCGACTGCCCTCTTTCACGGAGACCACCGTCGCGCCGAGACGCTCCATCCAGAACACGTTGGGCCGCTGCCGCATCACGTCGACCTCGCCCATGTAGATGGTGCACTCGAAGCCGAACTTGGCCGCCATGGTGGCCGTCGCAACGCCGTGCTGGCCCGCGCCGGTCTCGGCGATCACGCGGGTCTTCTTCATGCGCTTCACGAGGAGCCCTTGGCCCATCACGTTGTTCACCTTGTGCGCGCCCGTGTGGTTTAGGTCTTCGCGCTTGATGTAAATGCGTGGACCTCCAAAGTGTCGCGTCAGGTTCTCGGCAAAGGTGACGGGCGTCGGCCTTCCCGAATAGCTGGAGAGCAGGCGCACGTACTCGTCCCAGAACGCCGGACAGGCCTTGGCCGCCCGATACGCCGCCTCGAGCTCCTCGAAGGTGGCGACCAGGATCTCTGGAATATAGGCGCCGCCAAACCGGCCGTAGTATCCCCGCTCATGCATGGTTGTACCCTCCGATGCGCTGCGAAAAGACGAATCGCCCCTGTCGACAGTACATCCGCGCATGTACCGCCGACTCGGCGAGTGGAAAATGAAGCGTGCGATCGACACGCAGCACATGACTCTTCGGCGAAAGCCGGAGCAGAGCGGCGCGCGCAGCGTCGAGGCGCTCCACCCGAAAGCTCTGATCGGCCGCCTTCGGTCGCATCTGATAGTGCGCTTCGACCACCTCGGACAACGACCGCCCCTCGAGCGCGAGCTTGGACAAGCCGGCGAAGCGCGCGGCATCGAAGTCGATCTCCTCGAGCAGCACGGGCTCGTGCTCGACCTGAGAGATGCGCACCACACGCACGGCATCCTTGCCTGAGAGCGGATGCTCGGGGTCGCGTTCGATGCGCTCGACGCGGGGACGGCCGCGCAGCGTGCTCTCGATGACGATGCCTCTTTGCTCGAACGAGACGAGCGTGCCCGCGAGCGAGAACAGATCGACCGTGGCAGGCGCGTTTCGCACGAAGGTGCCGCTGCCACGCCGCCGCACGAGCAGGCCGCGCTGGATCAACGAATCGGTCGCCTGGCGCACGGTGGGTCGGCCGATGCCGTGGCGGGCCGCAAGCTCGTGCTCCGAGGGGAGCTTGTCGCCGGGAGCAAAGACGCCTCGGCGAATCTGGCCCAGCAGCTCTTCGGCGAGCTGGTGGTAGAGCGGCACGGGCGACGCAGGGTCGAGCACGAGCGAGAGCTTTGCTGGATCTGGTCAAGTTGTCAATACAACTTACCCGATCCCACTCGGTCGCAGCTGGAGGCACGCGTCGGGGCATGGCTTCCCTTCAACCGACGTCGCGCTCTGCCCTACGATAAGGGTATGCGGGGATGGCTGTTTGGTTTGTGTCTGCTTTCTCTGGCCTGTTCGAACGCTGCGCCCGCCGGGCCGAGCGGGATGGATACGAAGGGCGCGAGCGGTGAGGATGCGGGCACTCGCCCAGTCGCATGCGAGCCCACGGCCGCGTCTGTGGCGGCGAACCTCTTTCAGCCCCGCTGCGCGACGGCGGGTTGTCACGCAGGCACCAAGGCAGCCGCTGGCCTCGATTTGTCCGGAGGCGACCTCGTGAAGGCCCTGGTGTTCATCGGCGCCGGCACCTGCGATGGAAAGACGCTCGTGAAGCCGTCGGATGCGGAAGGGTCATTTCTCATGGCCAAGTTGACGGGAACCGTGCCCACAGACTGCGGCGACCCGATGCCGCCGGTGGGCCCCCTGCTCGCAGACAGCGAGCTCGCCTGCGTGCGTGGTTGGATCGAGAGTCTGAGCGCGGACGCCGCGATGCCCGAACCAGGCTGCGACACGTGCGGCACGAGCGCCTGCATCGACTTCACGAGCGATGCAGCGCACTGCGGTGATTGTGATGCCGCGTGTCCGTCCGGCGCGAGTTGCGAGGCAGGCCAGTGCGTGTGCCCCGCTGACCTCGCCCTGTGCGGTGGTCGCTGCACCGACACACTGCGCGACTCCGCCCACTGCGGTGCGTGCGGCAAGGCCTGTGGCAGTGGCGAGGTGTGCGAGGCGGGCCAGTGCGTGTGCGGCACGGGACTCGAGGCCTGCGGCACGCAGTGCGTAGAGCTCGCGTCCGACCCCGACCACTGCGGCGACTGCGGCGCCCCGTGCGGCAAGGGCAAGCTGTGCACCCCGACCGGATGTCAGACGGGCGGGACCTGTGGCGGCACCCTTTCGAAGTGCGGCTCGAGCTGCGTCGACACGAAGGTCAGCTTCTTTCACTGCGGCGGCTGCAACATGCCCTGCGACGCAGGCGAGACTTGCACGGGCGGCACATGCGGCTGCCCAGGTGGAGGGGCGTTGTGCAACGGGACCTGCGTCGACACGCAGATCGACGATCAAGACTGCGGCGGCTGCGGCAACGTGTGCCCTTCGGGAACGAGCTGCAACAACGGCGCGTGCGAGTGCCCCGGAGGCGGCTCCGCGTGCGGCAGCTCCTGTGTCGATCTGCAAGCCGACGAGGCGAACTGCGGCGCCTGCGGCAGGAGCTGCGCGCCCGGGCAGCTGTGTGAGGCGGGCAGCTGCGCCTGCGGGAACGCGAGCGTGTCGTTCGCGAGCCAGGTGGCGCCCGTGCTCGACGCCTACTGCACCAATGCGGGCTGTCACGTGGGCACGCGCGCCAAGGAGGGTCTCGATCTGACCCCCGCCAAGGCCTATGCAGAGCTCGTCGAGGTGAAAGCCGCGCAGTGCAACGACGGACGCCTGCTGGTCGAACCCGGCGCCCCTGAGCAGAGCTATCTGATGCAGAAGATGCTCGGTGTGAGCATGTGCTCGGGCTCGCAGATGCCCAAGGCCGGCGTGTCGATCCCGCAGCGGGATCTCGAGGCCCTCAGCGCCTGGATCTGTCAGGGCGCTCCGAAGTGAGCCGCACCGCGACCCACCGCTTCCTGCACGGTCTATTCACCAAAGCGTGAGTGCGCTAGAACAGGCCACGACCCGAGCCCGAGGTGCGGGCAGGGGAACGCAGGAGTCACGACATGGGGCCACTGAGCGGAATCAAGATCGTCGAGTTCGCAGGCATCGGACCTGGGCCGTTCGCGGCCATGATGCTGTCGGACCTGGGCGCGGACATCATCCGCATCGAGCGTCACAACCGGGTGTCCACGGGTGACAAGACGCGGCCGTCCAACGACATCCTGAATCGTGGCCGGCGCAACGTGGGCATCAACCTCAAGAGCACAGAAGGCGTCGAAACCGCCCTCAAGCTGGTCGAGCGTGCCGACGTGCTGCTCGAGGGCTTTCGCCCGGGCGTGATGGAAAAGCTAGGCCTCGGGCCCGAGCCGTGCCTCGCGCGAAATCCGCGCCTCGTCTACGGGCGCATGACCGGCTGGGGGCAAGACGGCCCCATGGCCCAGGCGGCCGGTCACGACATCAACTACATCGCACTCGCGGGTGCGCTCGAACCCATCGGGCGCGCGGGAGACAAGCCCCTGCCGCCCCTCAACCTCGTGGGCGACTTCGGCGGCGGCGGCATGCTGCTCGCGTACGGCGTGCTCGCGGCCCTCGTCGAGCGCGCGACGAGCGGAAAGGGCCAAGTCGTAGACGCAGCGATGGTCGATGGCGCCGCGGTGCTGTGCACGATGTTCTACGCGTTCCGCAACATGAAGATGTGGAACGACGCGCGCGGCAAAAACCTGCTCGACACGGGTGCGCACTTCTACGAGGTGTACGAGACCGCAGACGGCGGCTACGTGTCGATCGGCTCC
>CAYNOM010000417.1:0-6081 GCA_964398415.1 uncultured Polyangiales bacterium
TACAACTAGGTACACTTCAACCGTGACGTGCGAGCGCCAGGTCTCCACGTGCCCGCACACTTCCATCAACTGCGGGCTCGGCAAACCGAACCACTGCCAGGACCAGAAGTTCGGGATCGCCGAGTACAACGCCTGCTACTACATTCGCTGATCCCACGGGAACGGAGACACGGGGACAGACACGGGGACGGTCCTTCAAGATTGCAAGATGCGCTAGGGCGTAGGCTCCCGAACCTACGTGGCCGCGCCGACGTGGCCATTCAGACAGCGCAGGCCGACCGAAGCGCCACTGCGCGACGCCCAAGGCGTGCTACTGCGAGATACCGATGGGCGCCGTGTTGACGGGCATGGATGAACGCCCGCTGGGTCGGGATGTCGCGCTCGTACTCCGTGTCGGAGTGCCGCTCGAGCGCCGGCAGCTTCGATGCTAGGTGGTCCAATCAAACCAGGTCGTGACCACGTCGGCCATCCCGGCGAGGTCGGCGGCGGACGGCCTGGCCTGCGAGTTACCGACGCTCGAGTATGGAGCTAGTTATTCAGCCTGAATTTGTTGCATGGCGCGGCGTGCTCACTGCTGGAGAAGCTGTCTCCGTTGTCTTTTCTGCACGTCTGGTTTCTCCAGGGCTCGATCGCGCACGGGGCGTGAACCCGATCGCCCCGAATCACCTTGAAGCAGGCGTTCATGTTGTTGTTCGGCGCGATGTAGATATCCCGGTTGGTGGAGATGGTCGCGGGAGCTGACCCGCCGGGGGCGCTCGTCTTCTGGTGGTAGTTCTCCGAGCGACTGCTGCACGTGCACTCGGTCGGAGCATAACCCCCGTCACGCTCAGGGCAGTACAGGTACTTGCCCACGCTCTCGTTGTAGATCGTTCGGGTGCCACGCTTCACCCACCGCTGCTTGTTCGACGATGAGCTGCTCACTTTGACGGCGGAGCCAGAACAGTAGACGTACTTCCAGCCACCGGCGTGGACCATGAGTGTGTTGCTGCTGCCACTATCGGCTGAGCCGCCCGAGCTGCCTCCGCTCGAGCCGCCCGAGCTGCCTCCGCTCGAGCCGCCCGAGCTGCCTCCGCCCGAGCTGCCTCCGCCCGAGCCTCCACCGCCGCTCTTCTGGCAGCGCTCGATGCCTTTCCCATCCGGTGGGCAGATCAGGCCCGACGCGCAGTCTCGGTTGCTGTCACAGTCTCCTTCGCCTTCGAGGCAAGGACAGGAAGGGCTACACCTGTTGTCGCATTTGCTCGCCTTGGAGACTTGGTCCATGTCGAAGGCATCCTCAACGGCCGCATCCGGCGCATCATCTTCGATGACTTCTGGGGCGCAGCCGGGGAGCGCTGCGACCGACATGAACAGTAGCCCCGTAAGGGCCGGGAAGAGCGCGGTTCTCATGGCTTACTACTCCTATCTTCAGTTGCGTCCGTAGACCAGATCACGTCGCGGCCGCGCCAGCGCTCGGCACGGCAAGCGTCTTCGACAGGGGCTCTCGGCGCAGTGGCTACGTGTATGAAACGTTCACACTTGTTGCCGGAACAGGCCCCGAGCCTTTCCACGGGTCCATCACGGAATCATCTCGGTTCCTCTCGCGCTCGGCCTCGGCCTCGCCGCGCGGGCCCCATCTCGCAGTCTGGAAGGACCGTCCCCAATCGCCTCTCAGCGTGGGGAGTCGGCTGCCGAAGAGATGCGTTCGTGCAGCGCCTTGCGCAGGCAGACCTCGTTGGAGAGCGCCGCCTCGTCGTCGCCGTGCAGCGCGAGGGTGGGAATGCCGATAGAGACGTCGACGGGCGCATAGGAGAGAAACCCGCGCAGGCAGTCGTGCGTCTCACCCGTCAGCGGATTTTCGGAGGTCGCGCGCACCTGAACCGTGACAGTCGAGTCGTCACTGTGTGCAGCGATCGCATGCAGGTGCGCGAACACGTTGGCCTGCACAGGCTTGAGAAAGGCGAGGCCGTGCACGCCCACGAGTCGCATGGGCGACTCCAGAAAGGCGCTCGCGGACATCGTGCCCGTGGTCTCCACCCAACGCATGAGCATGCCGCCGTAGAGGGTGCCGTGAAAATTCAGCTTGCCCGCGCGCACCGGTTCGATCTTGTGCACGTAGGAGGCTTGCGGCGCGCGCGACGCGGTCACGCTGCGTCGGCGAACCCCAGCAAGCCGCCCGGTCAGCTCGCGCAACAAAGACACGATCTGGGGCTCGCGTCGCTCCGAAGGCGGCGCGACCTCCATCAGCTGCTCGGGATGCGCGAGCGGAAGACGACCCGACCTGAGCTCCGTGTGGAACTGATGCCGTATGGAGCCCTCGCGATGGAGAGCGATTTCTTCGGGCGTCTGCGGTGCAAACGCGGGAACTTGCGCCGCTCGCCCTTCTTCGTCGACCACCACGAAGGTCATGTAGCCGCTGAGAACGGGGCGTGGCTGCGCCTGTCCCCGCGCCGCAGCGGACATGGCCACCGCGATACCGATCGAACGGCCCGAGGTGTACGCGACGCGTGCGCGCATCGACACGCGATCACCGAGCATCACCGGCCCGAAGAGCTCCGCCCCGTCTACCGAGGCTGTCACGCCCGGCAGTCGCCCGTAGCGCGACGCCGCCAAGGCACCGACCACGTCCATCCACTCGAGCACCTTGCCAGCACGCAAGTGACCCTTGTCGTCGCAGGCATCGGGCGCCACCCATTCGTCGATGTGAACCTCGTGACCGTGGCGCGAGAGCACATGCTCCAATGCGGGGTCGCGTGCCTTGTCCTTGAGCGCCACACTCTGCTTCGTATGTGTCATGTCGTACCTCGCGAACGCCGTTGATGTCCGGAGGCCACCCAAACCTTCATCGTCCCACGCTGTGGTATCGCTCGCGCTTCTCGCCCTACGAAGCACGCACGAGGCGCACCACGCTCTCGAGATCTGCGCTTTGGGGAAACATGTCGAAGACCGTCGCGCGATCGAGCGCATAACCGAGCGGGAGCAGCTCGCCCACGTCGCGCCCCAAAGTCGCCGGATCGCAGGACACGTACACGATGCGCTTCGGTTTGCGCGCGGCGACAGCCTTGAGCACGCCCGGCGCGCCTGTCCTCGGTGGATCGAGCACCACCACATCGATGGGGCCCTTGCCGAGGTGGTGCGCCGCATCACCCGTGACGAGCTTCGCCGACAGGCCGCGCACCGCGAGATTCTCGCGACAGGCCTGCACGGCCGCGGCGTCTTGCTCCACCGCCGTGTAGCTCTCGGCCCCGGCTGCGAGCGCCACCGTAAGGTTGCCGTGGCCTGCGTACAGCTCGAGCACCCGCGCGCCTTGCGTTTCGGCAAGCTCCACCACGTGGGCGACGAGCGCGCGGTTGACGTCGTCGTGGGCTTGCGAGAAGCCGCCCGCGGTGCCGAGCAGTGGGGCGTCATCCGGCCCCATGGCCCCTTCGCGCGGATCGCCCAGCTTCGCGGGCACGCTGGCGCCACCCGCCTGCACGGCAACACCCTGAATGTCGCGGCCATCGACGAGCGCTTCGGCTGCGGCATACACGGCCGCCGATTGCGCCGCCTCACTTCGCACGAGCACCACACAGGCGCCCGAAAGGCCGCGCGCGAGGAGCACCTCGCCCTCGCCCGTCAGCCGCGGCACGAGCGTCTCCCTGAGCCGTGACAGGGCGCGCGCCAGGGCAGGATCGAGCACGATGCACGCGTCGACATCGACGACGTCGCGCGAGCGCCCCCGCCGAAAGCCGAACGCGACACCTGCCTTCTGCGCGAAGAAAGAGAGCCGCGCGCGACGCCGATAGCCGAGCGTGAGGTGGGTGGCGCGAAGCTCGATCTCGAGATCGCGCGGCACGCCGTGCTTCACCAGCGCCTCGCGCAAGAAGCGCCGCTTGAGCTCGTGTTGCAGCGAAAGGCTGGCGTGCATCAGCGGACAGCCACCGCAGCGCGACACGTAGGCACAGCGCGGCTCGACACGCGCCTCCGAGGCCTGCGTCACCCTGACGAGCGACGCGCGCGACACGCGCCCCGACTTGCCCTGGGGGCGGATCAGCACGTGCTCACCGGGCAGCGCACCGCGGGTGAACCACACGCCACGCTCGGTCTCGACCACGGCATCTCCGCTGTGCACCACATCGCGCACGCGGCCGGCGATCACGGCGTTGTCTCGATTCACCACATCTCCTTCACAACTTCGCGAAATCTCGACAGCTGAGCCTTCATCGGGCAGCTCACCATCATGGGAAGCGCTGCGCCGGGCTGCCCCGCGTATACAGGAAGTTGAAGTCGCCCGACAGCTCGGCCCAGCGCCTGTCGTTGCGAGGATCTTCGAAGCGCACGTTCTCGAGGTAGGCCTCGATCTTCACCGCGTTCGCGTTGACCTTGGGCGCGTAGATCGATTCGAAGCGGATCGTGCCGCTCACCGCACCGAGCACCACCGGCGTCTGATCGCGCCCGGGCGGACAGCTCTCGTTGAGATAGACGCTGAGGTCGATGCCCTCACCCGCGTCGGGGCTCACGTCGAGGTCACGTCCGAGCTGCTCCTCTTTGACGCGCGTCGTGTCCGACACGAGCACCGCGAGGCCGTCGCTTCTCACCTCGAGGTCGCTGCCGCGCTGCACACGGATGCGCAAGAGGTTCTCGACGGCCTGGCCGAAGAAGGCCGTAGGATTGAGCTGGTAGGCGCCCTTCTCCCGACAGCCGGCCACCTCGATGGTGCCCGACACTTCGCCGTCGCCCTGCCCCACCGAGCACGCGAGCATGCCCACGCACAGCCACAGGACCCCCAACGCTCGCTCACGCGATGATGCCACCGCCCACCACCTCGTCGTCACGATACACCACGGCGGCCTGGCCAGGCGTGATCGCGCGCTGCGGCTCGATGAACTGGGCCGAGAAGCCATGGGCCAGCGGCGTGACTCTGGCGCGAGCGGGTGCGTGGCGGTAGCGCACGCGCACCTCGGCCTCGAATGGGGACGCCGGCGCCGCCCCGCACCAATCGGCGCGGGGCACGTGGAACGCATCCGACAACAAGCCGCCCTCCTCGCCCACCACGACCTCGCCCCGCTCGGGAAGCACGCGCAGCACGTAGCGCGCGGGCCCGCCGCCGATGCCGAGACCGCGCCTCTGGCCCACCGTGTAGCGGTAGATGCCCTGGTGCTCGCCCAGCACATCACCCGCCTCGTCGCGGATCAGGCCGCGCTGATGGACGCTGCGCTCGCGCTCGATGAAACCGCCGATGTCGCCATCGGGCACGAAGCACAGCTCTTGCGAGTCGGGCTTGTTCCAGTTCGGCACCCCAAGCCGGGAACCGTGGGCGCGCGACTCTTCTTTCACCAGCTCGCCCAGGGGAAACACAAGGCGTGCGAGCACGTGCTGGGGCACGCCGTACAAGAAGTAGCTCTGATCCTTGTGGCGATCGCGGCCCCGCCACAGACGCACCGTGCCGGCCTCGTCGCGGACGATGCGCGCGTAGTGCCCCGTCGCCACCTGCTCGCAGCCGAAGCGATCCGCGAGCTCGACGAGCCGCGTCACCTTCACGTGCTGATTGCAGGCCACGCAGGGGGCTGGCGTCACTCCGCCGAGGTAGGCGTCGAGGAAGGGCTCGACCACCGTCTCGCGAAAGGCCTCTCGCTCATCGATGACGTAGTGCGGGATGCCCAAGTGGTCGCAGGAGCGGCGAGCGTCGTCGCGGTCTTCGGGCGCGCAGCAGCGCCCCACTTTCTGTTCGCCCTGGGCGTCCCAGAGGTGAAACGTGACGCCGATCAGCTCGTGGCCCTGCTCCTTGAGCAGCGCCGCCGCCACCGAGGAATCGACTCCTCCGCTCATGGCCACCAGAATCCGCATGTTCGGGCGGTGTGACCGCCTCACGCGCGTGGGTCAAGCCCGACGCACGCGAGAAAGCACGCGACCGAGGATCGCGATGGCAGCCTCGACGTCCTGCTCGCGGGTTTCTGGCCCTAGGCTCAGGCGCAGGGCCGAGCTCGCGCGCTCCGGCTCGTCGGGGTGCATCGCGAGCAGCACGGGCGACGGCTGCCCCAGCCCGGAGGAGCAGGCGGCCCCCGACGATGCACACAGCCCCTCGATATCGAGGGCGGCGACGAGGTGCTCGCCACGCCAGCCCGC
>CAYNOM010000418.1:0-6073 GCA_964398415.1 uncultured Polyangiales bacterium
TGTCTGGCGGCATACGGAGCGTCGCTCGCGCCGCATCGATCGCTTGTGGAAGCGCCGGCGCCAGAAATCGGGGGCGCAGGTTTCCATCCGTACGACGATAGGCTTCCTTGACCAAATCTCGATAAGTCATTCTTCGCTCGGGGGTGCTGAAGAGTACGTTCATACGTTGTCGCCGTCTGCGGCAACGATGGTTTCGGGCGCCCGACATCCGAATGCGCGCGAGCCCATGCCTCGCTGCGGGCCGCCGGCGCCGCCTACTTGTCCGCGTGCTGCGCCAGCCACTTCAGCTCGGCAGCGCCGAACGCGGGCTCGCGGAGCTCGACCACGAAGCTCGAGCGCGACTTGCTGCCGATGACCCCGAACATGGCGCTCGGCTGGAACGCGCCCGTGTTGGCCACGCGAACGTAGTACACGCGGTCGGCCTGAAGCTCGAGCTTGGCGATGGGCACGGTGTCACCGGCACGGGTCGCCTTGCCCGAGTAGGTGCCGGGCTTGATGGTGAGCGCAGTCGCGCCTTCATTCTCGAGGCGTACCGTGGGCCCCCCATCGAGGGCGAGGGTCACCTCTTTTCGGGACCGGCCGATGTCGAAGCGGTAGACGTAGACGAGCGCGGTCCCCGGCTCGGGTTGCCTGTCCTCATGGCCGCGCTCGCCCGAGAGCTCCGGGGGTGGCAGTGTCGCCCCGGGCGCAAAGCGTGCCGGCCGCGCCAACACCAGCGCGCAATTTCCGTGATCGGCGAGCTCGACGCGGGCTAGAGCTTCGGCGCCGGGCTGCCTTGCCAGCGCATCGTCGAAGGCGCGCCGCTCTCGCTGACCAAAGCCGCACGCGTGACCGATGACCGCGTCGCCGCCGATGAGCTCTACACCGGTCTTGGCGGTTGGCGCGATCACGCCCACGGACGCACGCGTGTTCCAGCATCCTGCACACAACAGCACCAGCATGTAGACAGCGGATCTCATTTCAGCACCCCCGCGGTTCCGCTTACGCGTAGGCAAAAGCCGCCGAACATTGTCTCTCGCGACTCCATCGTTGCGTCCCTGAGGGCGTTGGCACCGGGAACCTTACTGATCGCCTGGAGCGCAGCTTTACGGTAGTCGTCCGTAGACAGTGGCGAAGAGCAAGCCTCCCCACTGACGCGCTTTTCCAAAGACTGAAAGGTGGCGGGTCGCATCGTCGACACGACGCCGAACGTGGTCTTGCCGCCCGACACCGCGCACGCGCTCAGTGAAAGGCAAGCAAGGAGGAAGGAGAGCAGTCGCATGGTGCCGATGGATAGCAGGCTCTCCACACCTGCGCGACCGAAGCCGCACAGCGCCTGCCCAACCAGGCGACCGCTCTAACCCTATCCGCGGTGCGCGGTGCGACTCTTGGCCCAACCTCGGGGTGAGCGCAGCTTGCCTCGGGACGAGCGCATGGCAACAAGAGGGCGCCCCCACCTCGTTCGAGGTCTCCGTGCTCTCGCGGGACACGCGACGCCGAGTCGTCAGGTGGCTTTGCCAACACTCAGCCTGAAGGAGTAGTCCATGCGTTCTCCCCGTGCCTTGCTCACGCTCATGACGTACGCCCTTGCCGCATGTGGTGGAGGTGGTGGTGAGGGCGCTGCCGAGGGCGGCAAGCCGGATGAAGGCGGCTCGCAGACGCCGTCTTCATGGGAAGGTTTCACGCGGCTTCCTTCGCTTGGGCGCGCGTGCACGGCGTCGATGACGCGCGACGCCGGCGAGCACTACTCCGCGCTGACCTGGATTCCCTGTGCGTCGGGGGAGGTGGGTTGCAGCCAGCTGAAGTGGGATGGGGTTCTGAGCTGGAGGCCCGTAGCAGGAGAAGACACCCTCGAGTTCTACGGACAAGTGGCCCTGGACGGCAGCGGGGCCGCGAGTCGGCTGCTGATCGTGAAGCGTTACCCGCGCGGCGACAGCTACCAGGGACTCCCGTTCGAGGCGGTCGCCTACGACCTCGAGGATGGCGCACCGCTGGTGGCGTTTCGCAACCGTGGTGACGAGTACGAGGAGGAAGACGATGGTACGGTCGTCATCAGCAGCGGCGGCAGGGACTGCGAGATTGAGCCAGTGCTGACCGATGGGGGGATCTGGATCGTAGCAAATCCCTCTGGGAGCAGAGATATGGTGGCCGGACGCTTCATGTTTGGCGGCGACGCCTTGGATCTGCGACCGATCGACGCGACGGTGGATGTTCTGAAAGGAACCAAGAAGAACTACTTCGACGAAGAGCGTCATACTCGCCTGGTGGCGTCCGATGCGATCCTCGGCCTCGAAGAGCCGGATGGGCGCATCATTCGGGTCGGAGCCGATCCGACGCTCGACCTCACGACCTATGGGCCCGACGTGCGCGTGTGGCTCGCGCACGCGCTCGGCGAACAGCTCGTGGCGGTGCAGCCGGGCGAGCCGGACGAACGCCACGTGCTGCTTCAGAAAGATGGCACCTTCACGGACCTGCTGAATCAGGGCACCTTCGTTCGCTTCGATGGCGTCCGCGTGGTGTTGCTTCAGGCGCGAGAACAGGGCCTCGTGGTGTGGAGCACGGCCATGAAGGCGGGAGCAGTACCGGCGGGTGAGCCGCAGCAAGGACCGACGCTCCCGAATGGCGTCGAGGTGACGAGTGCGAGCCTTTCGAACGGCAAGCTCGTGCTGCTGGCCGAGCAGTACGAGGACTCTGAGCCCAAGAGCGTTCTCTACACCATCGACCTCGACGCAGGCACCCTGAGCGAGCGTGAGCTCGCAGACTTCGAAGATCTCGAGCTCGTGGGTCATGATGGCACCCACGCGTTCTTGATCGAGGAGCGGGATCGAGCGACCTTTCGGCGCTATGCCCTCGAGTGATACGCGAAGCCGACATGTCACTTCGCGTCCACCGTTGCGCCCCAAACGGTCATCACACTCCCTGAGCTGTTGAACAAGAAGGCTCGGGGGAACCTCTGATGAAGGCAATGCTTTGTCGTTCACTGCTCACGGCCGTCGCCGTGGGCAGCTTCAGCGCGTCTGCAGTCGCTCTCGATGGCGGCACGGTTCGCGTTCAGACCTACAACGGCTGGAAGGCACTCGAAGTGATCTCCCAAGGAGACAATCCTTCGGGAGATGGCCACAACTATTCGATGCCCGGTACGTTCGACGGCGCCGGCGCCTATCTGGTCGATAGCGCGACGCTGCGCGTGCTCGTCAACCACGAAACCAGCGATGCGTCGATCAGCGAGGTCGATCTCGACCTCGGCAATCTGCGCGCCGCGATTCAGCGTACGATCGACACGGGCAACACGGGCGGATACGGCTTCGTGACCGCCGCGCGGCAGGCCTATTCGCGCATCAGCTACGATGGTGGCCGGAGCTTTCAGAACACCTCGAGCGTCTCGAATACGTCGCTCGAGCGTTTCTGCTCTGGGCAGGCCTACGCGCCCGACACCTTCGGTCGCGACCGCGGGTTCGTCGATCCGGTTTACATCACGGGCGAGGAGGTCGACGGCGGCGCCTTGTTTGCGCTCGACAGCGCACGGCGCGACTTGTACCAGCTCAGCGGCAAGGTCGGCAGCGCGCGCGGCGGCATCGGCGGCATGCCCTTCGACTCGTTCGAGAATGCGGCTCTGATCGATACGGGCGAAACGGACCACATCGCGCTGTTGCTCTCTCCAGACGGCGGCACGCAACGCATGATGCTCTACGTCGGCGAAAAGGGGCGAAACGCCGCTGGAGGCGCGAGCAACGGGTTTCTCGCGCGCAACGGCCTCGCCTACGGCAGCTGGTACTATCTGAACGGCTCGCTTCCCGGCAGCGTCGGTGGTAGCCGTGGCGGAAGCTTCGACACCAGCGCCTCGGGCGCGCTCGCAGCCAGCAAGATGGAGGACGTCGACACCAGCCCCGACCAGCCAACGCGCGTGGTGCTTGGAAATCAAATCTACGGAGTGTTCACGCTCGACTTCGATCTCGTCTTCAGCTCGGGGTTTAGCGCGAGCCAGTCGAGCTTTGTGATCACGAAGATCGACGCCAGCGATGGCGGTCTAGGCGACGCGGACAATGTCGACTGGACTCGCGCCACGCGGCTTGGCAGCACGAGCCATCCCGACGGTCTCATCTTCGTCAACGAGGACAACAGCAGCGGCGAGATCTGGGTGATGCGCCCCGACGGCAGCGGCCAGACGCGCGTGGGGCGGACCACGGTGGGCTCGGAGTCGACGGGCATCGTGGATGTCTCCGAGCTCGTGGGTTACGCCCCGGGCAGCGTCGTGCTCACGAACAGTCAGGGCTCGCCCTCCTCCATGACCCTGCTCATCCACCCGCAGGCGACGCCGACCGGAGCTGCCCTGTGCGGCAACGACGTCTGCGAGGCGGGCGAGGATGCAGCCAGCTGCGCGAATGACTGCGCGAGCTCGTGCACCGGCGGCACCTGCCCCGACGCCTGCGCGAGCCGGCTCGAGCCCGGAGAGACGCTAAGGCCCAATGACCGCCGTTGCTCGCCCAACGGTCAGTTCCACTTCACGCTGCAGACCGATGGCAACCTCGTGCTCTACGCGGGAGACCGCGCACTGTGGGCCGTGGGCATCACGTCCGGTGCGTCGGAGCTCGCGCGCATGCAGCTGGACGGAAACCTCGTGCTCCGAGACGGCGCCCAGTCGGCCCTGTGGAGCTCGCGCACGCATGGCAATCCGGGCGCCTACCTGGCGGTGGAGAACGACGGCCGCGCCGTCATCCGACTCGGCAGCACGGAGCTCTGGGCGGTTGGGGGCAACGTCCCTTCAGACCTATGTCCGAGCGATCCCAACAAGACAGTGCCCGGAGCGTGCGGTTGCGGCGTGCCCGAGGGCAGCTGCGGTGGCGACCCGGCGGCTCAGCGCTTGGTGCTTAAGCCTGTTGCGGACGCCTACGTGGACGAGTCCCGGACCTCCAGCAACTTTGGCGTCGCGCCAGCGCTGTTGGTCGACGCTGCGCCCGCGCGGTACGAGACGCTGCTTCGCTTTCGCGTTCCCACGCTGACGGCACCGGTGCGCCGGGCCACCCTGCGCTTGTTCGTGACCAACGGGTCGGACAACGGTCCCGAGGTCTATCGCGCTGAAAATGCCTGGTCCGAGAGGGCGGTGACCTGGAGCAACCGCCCGGCCGCCGTGGGCGCGAGGCTCGCCGACCTCGGCAACACACCCGAGGGCTGGCTCGAGGTCGACGTGACCGACGTGGTCACCAGCGCTTCCGACCACTCCTTCTTGCTGCGACCCGGCGGCGACAACGGCGTGGACTTTGATTCCCGCGAAGCCGGCAACGGGCCTGAGCTGATCGTCGACACCGGGGACGATCGGCGTCCTCCTCGTGCTGGTCCTGCACCGCTCCGATGACTACCTCCCGCTCTACGTCGACGGTTGGGTGCAGACCTTCGGCAACGACGGGCGGGCCGGCCGCGAGGGCGAGCTCGTGAGGTCGGCCGGCGCGTCTCGTGTGGACGGCGATGGCAAGCTGGGTCAGAAGCCCGGCATGCGATACACACGGTTCGTTCTTGGGTTGGCGATGATCAGCATGGGCGCGTCCGCGTGCGCGCCCAGTCAGACCGACCTGCACTCGCCCTCCACCGTGGTGGGGCTCGACGCGCAGGGCCAGCCCGCCAATGTGGAGCAAGTCGCGCACGCGATCCGCACGGGGGCGTCGAACAAGGGCTGGACGGTCATCAGCGATGAGCCAGGGGTCGTGGGCGCGAGCGTGAGCAGCGGCGGACACAACGCCGTCGTGCGTATCCACTACACGGCCGCAGGCTGGGTGATTGAGCGCGAGTCGAGCAGCGAGGGCCTCAAGTACGACCCCGACTACCACGGCCGGCAGATCATCCACCACCGCTACAATCTCTGGGTGCGCCACCTCGACCGCGCAATCCAGAACGCGCTGCACGCAGCCCGCGCTGCGGCGTCCTCCACCCCCGAATCGACCTCGGGCGGGCAGCACCCCGCACCTGCCGTCGAGCCTCCTGCTGTGCCGGTGCCCGAAGAGGGCGGCGCGACGCCACCCGCAAGCGACGCCCCCACAGGCGATACTGAGGCAGGCTCCGCGACGTCGGGCTGATCCAGGCGTGGGTTGAAAGCGCCGAG
>CAYNOM010000419.1:0-3314 GCA_964398415.1 uncultured Polyangiales bacterium
CGCGGCCAGGACTAAAGCCGCAGGCTGCCCAAAGGAGGCCTCTGCACCTTCATCGCCGCCAGCGTCGGCCTCATCATGGTTTCCGCGGTCAACGAGGCCTTCTGCGTCACCGTGGAGCCGGGCAGCAAGATCTTCCGCTGCATGCTCGATTGCAGCAGCGCGGATGAGCGGTGCCCCGAGGGCTACGAGTGCACGACGCTCTCCAAGGACGGGCAGCCCCTCGAAGACGAGGCCGGGACGGTCGGCAGGTTCTGCAAGCCCAAGCTGAGCTGCAACTGAGGCGCCCGCGCCGCCCGCGCTCGAGAGCTGTCGCGTCAGCCCATCTCTATGCGGTTACGCCCATTGCGCTTGGCCTTGTAGAGGGCTTCGTCGGCGCGCTTGAGCAGCGACTCGAGGCCCTCGCTCGGCTCGAGCAGGCCGGCGATGCCGATGCTCACCGTGGTCGCGACCTTACGACCGTCGTCGAGGGTCAAGGGCTCCGAGGCGATGCGCTCGCGCACCCGCTCCATCACGATGCGCGCGTTGTCCGGGGAGGTCTCGGGCAAGAGCACGATGAACTCCTCGCCGCCGTAGCGCGCGAGCACGTCGACGCTGCGCAGGGAGGCCTGGGCCGTGTCGACGATCAGGCGCAGCACCATGTCGCCCACGTCGTGACCGTAGCGGTCGTTGACGCGCTTGAAGTGATCGGCATCGAGCATGGCGATCGCGAGGGGCCGGTCGTAGCGCTGCACGCGCGACACCTCGGCCAGCGCGAGCTGCCAGAAGTGGTGACGGTTGTAGGCCTGGGTCATGGCATCGCGCTGGGCGAGAAACCTCAGCTGGTGCTCGACCGCCTTCTGCGCCGTGAGATCGTGAAACCCCACCATGTAGGCGGGCTCGCCGCCGTACGCGATCAGGCGACCCGACAGAAGCGCCCAGAACGTGCCGCCATCGAAGCTCTTGAGCTCGACCTCCTGGGCGTCGATCTGTCCGGTAGCGTCGAGCGTCGAGAACAGGCTGACGAGCTGATCCTCATGGACGAACAGCTCGGACAGCGGACGGCCGTAGAGCTCGCCGAGCTGGCTGCGCAGCACGCTGGCGCTGTTCTCGTTCGCCATCAGCACGCGGTTGTCCGCGCGGCGCAGAAGCAAGAGCGGCACGGGCGAGGCTGCGAACAGCCGGCGTAGGTCGTCCTCGGATTTGCGGATGGTCTCGGCTGCAAGCTGCAACGCGTCGACCTCACGCTGCAGATCGGCGTTCTCGCGCACCACCTCCTGGGTACGCTGCTCGAGGATGTCGTCCACCCGGGCGCGCATGTCGCGCACCTGCCCCTCGACCCTGAGCTGCTCGCGCGCCTGGAGCACGAGCGCGACGAAGTCAGCCAGCGTGGCCGCGACGAGCTCCTCCCAGAACACCCACTTGCGCGGCCTGCCCACGTGCTCGTGGCACACCACCCCGACCATGCGCCCACGCAAGAACACGGGCGCGTCCAGCATCGAAGCGATGCCGAGGGGAGCGAGATAGCCCTCCGAGAGCTCCGAGGTGCGAGGATCGATCGTCGCGTGCTCGACCGCGAGCGCACGGTCCTCGGTCAGGGCCTCGAAGTACTTGGGCACGCTCGCCGCATGGATGCGTTGGCCGCGTTCGTGCTCTCCCCGCACCGCCGTGAACAGGTCGACGCACTCGAGCACGCCGCCGTCGAAGCTCAGCTGCCAGACGCTGGCGCGCGCCACCGACAACAGCTCTGCCGCGAGCTCGGTCAGCTCGGAGAGCGCCGTCGCGATGTCCCCATTCGTGAGGGCCGGCGACCGCATCAAGCGCGAGAGTTGCCGCCTGTGCTCGCGGAGCCGGTGCTCGATCAGATCCCCAGCAGGAATCAGCGATTCCCTGCCCCTGCGATCCTGTTCCATCGTCGAGCTCATCGCCCCCCAAGGCATTGCCTCACAGAAAAAAAGCGTAGCGCAAGAATATTTGCACTTTTGCCATAAGCGCTTCTGCAGTTTAGTTAGTCCTTGAGGGCCGCTGGTCCTGCCACAAGGCGCTGTCGACGGATCTCTGGGGGGGGAACCGTACGTACTCACGGCGCAGGCGGGATCGAGCGGCCCGGTTATTTAACCCTCGCGCGCTCCCAGACGGTCGAGCGCGCGAGGTTGCTTTGCGGGTCGAGCCCAGGGCGCACTGCGCTCGGCAGCACGCCGCAGCGTATCCGTAGTGATGCAGCTCGAGGGCGACACGCTTGACAGGCGCGTGCCAGCGGTCCTAACTACAAGAAGAGACGTGAAAAATCATGGTGGAGCTGGGTTTTCGTAGTCGGAAGATCCTGTACGCGGCGGTGACCGAGTACATTGCGACGGGTCAACCCGTGGGCTCGCGCAAGCTGGCGCGCCGCTACGGGCTCGACGTGTCGCCCGCTACGATTCGCAACGAGCTGGCCGACTTGGAAGAGGCGGGCTACCTGCTGCAGCCGCACACGAGCGCGGGGCGCATCCCCACCGACCGCGGCTTTCGCGCCTTCGTCGACGCCTTGGTGCGCGTGCGCGAGGTGTACCCCGACGACAAGACCGCCATTCTCGAGCGCCTGTCCCGCTTGCGACCGGGCGTGGACGACGTCCCGCGTGAGGCGGGGCGCATCCTGTCGACGCTGACCGGAGGCGCGGGCGTGGTGCACGTGTCCCGACCCGCGGAGCAGCACGTGGCGCAGCTGCGCTGGATTCCGCTGCGCCCAGGTCAGCTCCTGGCGGTGCTCGTCACGCGCAACGGCGCGGTCGAAAATCGCGTGGTGAGCGTGAAAGCCGAGCCCGACGGCGCAACGCTCGAGCGCGTGCACAACTACCTCGCGAGCCTGACCGGCGAGCGCACCTTGGGGGAGCTGCGCGCGCTCGTGAAGCACGCGGCCGAGCGCGAGCGCGACGAGCTCATGCAGCGCACGCGCGAGATGGTCGATGCCACGGTATCGGCGGGCGCGGCCGAGCGTAGCGTGCTCATCGAGGGCCAAAACCGCCTCCTGGGTCAGCCCGACTTCGCCGACGTGAGCAAGATTCGCGGCGTGCTCGGCGCGCTCGAAGAAAAGGAACGGCTGCTCGAGCTGCTCGATCGCACGCTCGCCTCGGGCGGGGTGCAGGTGTTGATCGGCGCCGAGGCGCAGCTCAGCGAGAGCCAAGACCTGTCCCTGATCGCGGCGACCTACGGCCAGTCGGGCACGGGCGGCAGCCTGGGCGTGATCGCGCCGACGCGCACCGATTACCAAAAGGTGGTGCCCCTCGTCAGCTTTGCGGCCAGCGTGCTCACAGATTTGCTGGAGGGGCGCAGCGAGCGTCAGTGAGTTGCCACGGGCC
>CAYNOM010000419.1:3324-6050 GCA_964398415.1 uncultured Polyangiales bacterium
TCTTGAAAATTGCTGGGATGGGGCTAGTACGCTGGCTGGGGAGTTCCACGTGACGACGGAAACCAACGCGAATACCGACCAAGACGAGCAAGCACAGGCTGAGCAGCACGCCGCCGAGAGCGCCGCTCCGAATGCGAGCGCGAGCGAGCCTCGGGAGGCCGAGGCCGATGCGGCTCCGACCGTGGATGCGCTCGAGCAGGTGAAGGCTGAGGCCACGAAGTATCGTGACCAATTGCTGCGCACCGCGGCCGACTACGACAACTTCAGAAAGCGCACGCGCAAAGATCTCGACGATGCGCGGCGCAAGGGCCTCGAGAGTGCGCTCCTCGAGGTGCTGCCCGTGGCCGACAACCTCGAGCGCGCGCTCGAAGCCGCCAGCCAAACCAGCGACGTCGCAGCCATCGTGGACGGCGTGCGCATGGTGCTGCGCTTCTTCGAAGACGCCCTCAACCGCCTCGGCGTGCAGCGCGTGGATGCCGTGGGCTACCCCTTCGACCCCAGCGTGCACGAGGCCGTGCAGCAGGTCGAAACGGACGAGTCTCCGCCAGGCACGATCGTGAGCGAGATGATGGCCGGCTACAAGCTCGGGCCCAAGCTGCTGCGCGCCGCGATGGTCAGCGTGGCGCGTCCGTCGCAGTCACCAGACAGCGCGCCCCCGGCGGCGGGAAGTGACAGCCCGGAGGCGTGATCCTGGCCTCGCGCATCGGATCACCTTGCGCGCACCGGGGAGCACACCCGTCGTCGTCGGCCCACATGGCCCCACGGTCACGCCGCGTGCAGCGCCGAGCCGCTTCGAAATCATGGGAAAAATGCGCAGACATTCGGTAGGCTGACAGCGTGGGTAAAGTCATCGGGATCGATCTCGGCACCACCAACTCGTGTGTCGCGATCATCGAGAATGGCGAGACCGTCGTGATCCCCAATGCGGAGGGCAGCCGCACGACGCCGTCGGTGGTGGCCTTCACGCAGAGCGGAGAGCGGCTCGTCGGACAGGTCGCCAAGCGCCAGTCGGTGACGAACCCAGAAAACACGGTGTTCGCGGTGAAGCGCTTGATGGGCCGGCGCTTCGATTCACCTGAAGCCAAGCGCCAAACGCAGCTCGTGCCCTATCGCATCAGCGCCGCCGAAAATGGCGATGCCTGGGTCACGGGCGGCGGGCAGATGTTCTCGCCGCCAGAGATCTCGGCCATGGTGCTGAGCACGATCAAGGGCATCGCCGAGAGCTACCTCGGCACGGAGGTCACCGACGCGGTGATCACGGTGCCCGCATACTTCGACGATGCGCAGCGTCAGGCCACGAAGGATGCGGGACGCATCGCGGGCCTCGACGTCAAACGCATCATCAACGAGCCGACGGCCGCGGCCCTGGCTTACGGTCTCGACAAGACCGAGGGTCAGCGCATCGCGGTCTACGATCTCGGCGGCGGCACGTTCGACATCTCGATCCTCGAGATCAACGACGGCGTGTTCAAGGTGCTCGCCACGAACGGCGACACCTACCTGGGCGGCGAGGATTTCGATCACCGCTTGATCGACTACCTCTGCGACCGGTTCCAAAAAGACACCAGCATCGATCTGCGACACGATCGCATGGCGCTGCAGCGCCTCAAGGAGCAGTCCGAAAAAGCGAAGCACGAGCTGTCAAGCTCGCTCGCCACCGAGATCAACCTGCCTTTCATCGCCGCCGACTCGACGGGCCCCAAGCACCTCGTGCTCACGCTCAAGCGCAGCGATCTCGAGATCCTCGTGGTGGATCTGATCGAAAAGAGCCTCGAGCCCTGTCAGAAGGCGCTCGACGATGCGCACGTGACTGTGAAAGACATCGACGCCGTCGTGCTGGTGGGCGGCATGACGCGCATGCCGCTCGTGCGACAGAAGGTCAGCGAATTCTTCGGCAAGGAGCCGAACAAGGGCGTCAATCCCGACGAGGTCGTGGCCTGCGGCGCGGCGATCCAAGGCGCAGCCATGACGGGCGAGATGCAGGAAGTGCTGCTGCTCGACGTCACGCCGCTCTCCCTCGGCGTCGAGACCGGTGGCGGCGTCTTCTATCCATTGATTCCGCGCAACACCACGATCCCGACGAAAAAGAGCGAGATCTTCACGACCAGCATCGACAACCAGCCCTTCGTGCCCATCCACGTGCTGCAAGGCGAGCGCGAGATGGCAGCCGACAACAAGACGCTGGCCAAGTTCGAGCTGTCGCCGATTCCGCCCGCGCCGCGCGGCGTACCGGAGATCGAGGTGACGTTCGAGATCGACGCCAACGGCATCATCCACGTGGCCGCCGTCGACCGAGGTACGGGCAAGCAGCAGACGGTGAAGGTCACCGCGTCGAGCGGTCTCACCAAAGACCAGGTCGACAAGCTCGTCACGGACGCCGAGCGGTTCAAAGATTCCGACAAGAAGCGTAAGGAATTCGCCGAGCTCAAGAACTCGGCGGAGGCGCTGCTCTACACGAGCGAGCGCGCCGTCACCGAGTGCGCCGACCTGGTGCCGGCCGAGATCCTGCGCGAGGTCGATCAGGACGTAAAGGTGCTGCGCGGACTGATCGAGGGCAGCGGCGACATGATCGCCATCCGCGAAGCGCTACAGCGCCTCGAGATCAGCGCCTACAAGATCGCCGAGTCGATGTACGGCGGCGACGACGCGGCCAACGGCTGAGCCCGCTCCGCCCCTAGTGCCGCGCGGCGAAAGTTCGGCCAGATGCGCCGGCCTGCGACGCCGAT
>CAYNOM010000420.1:0-1815 GCA_964398415.1 uncultured Polyangiales bacterium
ATCAGCGAGACGCAGGTCGGCATCACGGTCAGCGTCTTCAACCGCGTGACGCACTTCTCCGTCACCCAGCTCTATCAGGACGGCAACGCGATCAAGGCGCTGGAGCGGCCCTGCCATCTCTTGTACGAGCACGACTGCCGCCAGGGCTGCAGCTCGTTCACCACGACTATCGCACCCGCTGCGGTGCCTTTGATGCGCACCAAAGACCTCACTCGCACTTATGAGCTCACCGATCAGGGCGGCTTTCTGACGAACGCGGTCGGCTTGGGTCTGGGCTGGGACGGCCCCACGAGCAGTGTGCCGACCTCGTTGTCGAGCCCGGGCGTGTGGGACCACAACCGGGACGGCGCTCCGGACGCGATGCTCGTGCAGGTGTCGATCCGCGGTCTTCCCAGCGGCCCCTTCGGCTCCGGCAATAATTCGCTCGACTGCTTCTTCAACATGGCGGAGCTCTTCAACTCCGCGTACCTGGGCAAGCTCGAGGACGGCTCGCTCGATGGCGTTTCGGGGCGCATGGACTTGTCTGGCTCGGCCATCAAGACGCTGGCCTGGGCGCCGAGCAGTGAGAGCAATTGCGCGCCGACCGAGCGCAACACGACCACCACCGACACCTTCCGCTTCGCGCGCATCGCCGACAAGGACTACGACGAGGACGCCTTCTGGGGCTGTCCCAGCGCCGCCGAGTTCCGCGCAAAGCTCCCGAACCCCTGACGCAGGGGCGTTCACTGTCCGCCGTCCCTCGCCCGTCGTGGGGGCGCCGGTCGTGCGTAGCTACCACTTGGTATGGGCCCTAGCCAGGGGCGTTCGTTTCACTACAGTAGCCCGACGCGGCCGCGGGGGCCGCTCTTGGTATGAGGTGAGCGATGGACATCAAGGGCGCGGTAGCGCTGATTTCGGGCGGAGCTTCGGGTCTCGGTGAGGCAACGGTCCGCACGCTGGTCGAGGCCGGTGCGAAGGCCGTGATTGCCGACATGAACGTCGAGAAGGGCGAGGCGCTCGCGAGCGAGCTGGGCGCGTCCGTGGCGTTCGTGAAGACCGACGTGTCCGACGCCGATCAGGTCCAGGCCGCGGTCGACAAGGCGGTGTCCATGGGCACGCTGCGCGCCACCATCAGCTGCGCAGGCATCGGCGCTGGCGTGCGTCTGCTCGGCAAGGATGGATCGCCGCACGACCTGCGCATCTTCCAGAAGATCATCAACGTTAACCTGTTCGGCACGTTCAACATGATGCGTCTCGGCGCTGCCGCGATGAACAAGAACACGCCCGACGCCGACAACCACCGCGGCGTGATCGTGAACACGGCCTCGATCGCAGCCTTCGACGGCCAGATCGGCCAGTGTGCCTACAGCGCCTCCAAGGGCGGCGTGGTGGGCATGACGCTGCCCGTGGCGCGTGACCTCGCCAAGGCCGGCATCCGCGTGTGCACCGTCTGCCCCGGCACGATGGACACGCCCCTGCTCGGCACGCTGCCGGAGCAGGCTCGTCAGGCCCTCGCGGCTGCGATCCCGTTCCCGAGCCGTCTCGGGTTGCCGTCGGAGTTCGCTTCGCTCGTGAAGCACATCGTCGAGAACAACTACCTCAATGCCGAGGTGATTCGTCTCGACGGCGCCCTGCGTATGGCGCCGAGGTGAGCGTGCGCGCGTCGGCGGTCATCGTCGTCGCCTTCTGTCTTGCGTGGGGGGCCACCGCGCAGGCCGAGTCTCCGTCCGTGGCGCTCGACGACAGCGAGCATCCCCATCGCCTGTGGATTCAGGCCGTGGGCTACACGGGCAAGCTCGAGCGCGACCGCATCACGATGATCGCCCCGCGCTTTGG
>CAYNOM010000420.1:1915-6045 GCA_964398415.1 uncultured Polyangiales bacterium
AAGGGCTTCGTGGGCGTGACGCAGGTCGGCCTGTTCTGCGCCGCCGAGCTTGCCGAGATGGTGCGTCTCGGAGGCCGTCTCGACGCCGCGCTGCTCGAAGATGGGCGCGCCCAGTCGGCGCTCGTGCCCTTCGTGCACCTCGAGATCGAAGGCGGCACGATCCTGCAGCTCGAGCTCACGGCAAACCTCGACGAGCCCTTCGGCTTCGCGTTCGAGGAGGGTGGCATCTGGGGCGCATCGTTGCTCGCCGGAAGCCGGTTTTGAGGTGGGAGAGCTCGAGCCGCTGTTCGTCCTCGGCTTGCTCGCGCTCAGCTTCGTCGGTTTTGTGCTCACCTCGGCCGTCGGGCTCGGCTCGGCGATTTTCCTGGTGCCGCTGTTCATGTTTCGCTTGCCGGCTGCCCACGCGGTGGCGCTCGCAGCGCCGATCACGCTCGTGGGCAACCTCTCGCGTGGATTTCTCTTGCGTGAGCACCTCGACCGCCCGGCGCTCGCGATCGTGGGCGCAGGCTCGGTACCGGCGGCCGTGCTCGCGGCGCTGTACGTGGTGGAGGTCGACCCAGCCTATCTCAAGCTCGCAGTGGGCCTCCTCGTGCTCTCGAGCCTCGTGCTCGACGTGGTGAGCCCTGATGCTCTGCGAATCGGCAAGCTCGGGCTCGGGCTGATCGCCACCGCGTCAGGCGTGCTGAGCGGTCTAGCGGGCCTCGCTGGGCCACCTGGTGTGATCGCGATGCGCGCCTACGGGCTCACGGGCCCCGCGTTCGTGGCGACCCTGTCGGCCTGGGGCGTGTTGCTTCAAACGACCAAGATCCCCGCCTACGTCGTGAGTGGCGCCATGCCCGCTTCGTTGCTTTCGTTGGCGGTCGCGTTGTCTGTGCTCTCGGCGCTCGGTGCGTGGGTGGCGACGCGCTGGCTTTCGGCCATGCGCGCGTCCACCTTTCGACTGCTCGTCAACGCGCTGCTCGCGCTGGTGTCGTTGTCGCTCATCGCGGACGCGTTCTGAGGCGCTTTGAAACTGGCGCGCGTACGTGCAGCGTGGCGGTGAGGCCCTATGCTTGCCGCGCATGCCTCCCAAGCTGTCGGTGAACGTCAACAAGTACGCCCTGCTTCGCAACTCGCGCGGCCACGACACACCCAACCTGCTGTGGGCGGTCGATGCTTGCATCGCGGCCGGGGCTCACGGCATCACGGTGCATCCGCGGCTCGATGAGCGCCACGTCAAGCTGTCCGACGTGCCCGTGATCGCCGCGCACCTCGCGGCGCAGCATCCGAGCATCGAGCTCAACGTCGAGTGCGAGGTGTCCGAGCGCACGCTGGGGCTGGTGGAGGAGGTGCGCCCCACGCAGTGCACGTTCGTGCCCGTCACGCCGGGTGAGGTGACCTCCGATCACGGCTTCGTCGCGGCCGAGGTGCTCAAGCTGCTCGCGCCCGTCTCGCGTCTCAAGGCCCTCGGCATTCGGGTCAGCCTGTTCGTCGACTGCGTTCCCGACGCGGTGCGCGCCCTCGCGGACACCGGCGCAGACCGCGTCGAGCTCTACACGGGCCCCTTCGCCTGGGCCTTCGGCGGCGCTGACGAAGCATCGCGAACGCGCGAGGTGTGGCAGAGCGCGGCCGCGGCGAGCGAGGTGGGTCTCGGGCTCAACGCAGGGCATGACCTCGACCGTCACAACCTTCGGCCCCTGCAGGGGCTGCCCGGCCTCGCCGAGGTCAGCATCGGGCACGCGCAGATCTGTCGCGCCCTCGAGGTCGGCACGCAGGCTTCGGTGCGCGAGCTGCTCGCTGCGCTCGGCTGGTAGCAGACGTCGATCCTTCGCGTTCGCCTGGTAGGCGCTGGATACCCTTCTCCGGGGAGCTGTACTAAGCTGACCACGGGGTGAACAGGTGACGAGCTACGCTTATCCAAAGCCACCTTGGCGTACCTACGGCAGCGGACTGGCCATTCCCTGCATCGTGCCTGTGCGCAATGTGCGCTTGCCGGAGGAGTTTGCCGTCGTGCACACGGCTTCACGCACCCTCGGCATGCTCGTGTACCTCGAGTACGCCTCGCCTTCGCCGCTCACCTATCGCGAGTTGATCTGGGTGAGCGCGGTGGTGCGCTGCCGCGACCGAAGCTATCGCGTGCCCAACAGCTTTGGCCCGCTGTACTACGTGGCGCGCATGTACGTCGATGACCCCACGTCGATCCAGGCTGGGCGCAGCGAGTGGGCGCTGCCCAAGACGCCGGCCGTGTTCCATCGCGAGGGCAATCACATCGAGGTGCAGGCGGAGGACGGCACCCACGTCGGTTTCTCGTTCAAGCCGCGCGGCTTCACCTTCACCGCGCCCACCAACATCTCGACGCTGCAGAAAGACTTCGGACGTCTCGTGTGCTTTCAAGCGCGTGGGCGAGCCCAGGTGCAGCTTGCCACCTATCGCATCGACAGCTTCGGCTCCGATCATCCGGAGTGGGAGAGCTTCAAGTCGGGTATCGTATTGCCAGGCGTGGCCTCGCATCTGCGCGCTTTCGAGACGACCATGCGCGCGCCGGTGGAGATTCCGCGTCGCCTCGACTCCATCGCACCTGCGCCCTCGCTGATCTGAGCCCATGGATTCAAACACTCGCCTGGTCGCTGGACGTTACGAGTTGCTCGAGCTCGCTGGAGATGGCGGCATGGCGCGCGTGTATCGCGCCGTCACGCGCGGCGCCGCGGGCTTTCAGCGCATGGTGGCGCTCAAGCGCGTGCACGATCACCTCGGGAGCAGCACCGAGTTCGTGCGCATGTTCATCGAGGAGGCGCGCGTTTCGGCCGAGCTCGACCACGGCAACATCGTGCAGGTGCACGACTTCGGCGTCGATCGCGGCGGCTATTACCTGGTGATGGAGTGGGTCGACGGCCTGCATCTCGGGCAGTACGCCGCGACGTTCAAGAGTCGCGGTCAGGCCTTACCGTGGCGCTTCGCGGCGGCCGTGGGAGCGCAGGTGCTCGCGGGTCTCGCCTGCGCCCACGAGCGACTCGACGTGCACGGCAATACCGCCCCAGTCATCCACCGCGACGTCACGCCGCACAACGTGCTCTTGAGCGTGCAGGGGGTGGTGAAGCTCGCCGACTTTGGCCTCGCACGCGCCATGGACCGGGCGCGCATGACGAGCCCCGACGTCGTGAAGGGCAAGCTCAGCTACCTCGCGCCCGAGCTCGTACGGGGAAAGCCCGCGTCGGTGCAGAGCGATCTCTACTCGCTCGGCATCGTGTTGTGGGAGACGCTGACGGGCGAGCGCTTGTTTGCAGCCGACACGGACGCCGAGCGCATTCGCAAGGTGCGCGAAGCCGAGATCGCGCCCCTCGAGCAATTTCGCCCCGATCTGCCGGACGGGGTGGTGGCGATCGTGAACACGGCGCTCGCTCGTGAGCCTGCCGATCGCTTTGCCTCGGCCCACGAGATGGAGCACGCGCTGTTGCGTGCCATGGGAGGCGATCCCGTCGGTGCACGCGAGCTCGGTCAGAGCGTGAGCGATGCGCGTCTCGCGCTCGGCTTGAGCGCGCGCAGCCTGCGTCCACCGCCCGCGCCAGGTCCCCAAAGCGACGCACCGCCGCCGGTGATCACGGCGAAGACGGTGATCGTGAAGCCAGACAAGTAGGGCTTCGCGGCATCACGAGGCGGGGTGCTTGGAGCACGCTGCATCGAGGTCTTGCGAGAGTGGTCGTCCACCGGTCGTCGGTGCGGGCCGAAGAAACGAAGGACCGCACTGCAGCGCTGCGGCGCCCAGGCCTGCCGCGTCGAACGCGCGCAGGTAGGCGAGCATGCTCTCGATCGTGGGCGCACCTACGGTGGGCGTGAGGCCCTCGGTCGTGGCGAGCAGGAGCCCTTCGGTAACGCAGCACCACGTGGTGCTCGAGCCCTCGCGGGTCTGGTCGGCGAAACCGAACGGGAAGAAGCCGCGAAAGCCTAAGGACGATGCATCGACGAGCCCGGCCTCGCAGGGGACGATGTCGTCACGTTCGAGGTAGCGCTGCATGGCCGCGGTTCGGTCCCAGCAGGTGGGCTGGCTGTCGTCGACGAGGAGCGTGTGCGACGCTAGCTTGGCTATGTCGATCACGTTGTGGCCGCTGATCGCGCTCACCACCACGCCACCGCGGTAACACGACGCATCGCTC
>CAYNOM010000421.1:0-6045 GCA_964398415.1 uncultured Polyangiales bacterium
ACAGAAGCTCAGCGCGAAGCGCACGTCGCGGCAGGCTGGGCTAGCGTCGGCGAAGCGCCCCTGCAGCTCGAGGCCCGTGCCGCCTCCGAAGGCCGCATCCAAGCGCGCGTCCGTGCAGCGCGACGTGATGTTCTCCTGCACCGTGAAGGAGCCCTGATGCTCCTTGGCGGAGAGGTCTGCGCGAGCGATTTCGACCGGCGAACCCTGGGCCGTCTCGAAGAGCAAGCGCGAGCCCGTGGCGGCATGGGTTACGCGCAGGCTGCGGTCACTCGTCACGTGCACCGTGAACTGACCGACGCGGTGGCTGCCTACGAGCGCGGCCTGGGTCGTGCCGATGTTGCATCCGGTGCTCGACGAGAGCTCCGTGGTGGTCTCAGGCGACGAGCTCGCGGCGTGGGCGGCGTTCTGGTCGGTAGCCTGGCGCGGGGCCTCGGGCGCAAGCGCCTCGGGCGCAAGCGCGTCCGACGAGGTGGCAGGTGTGCTGCACGCGCCGAGCAAGGCGCTCGCGAGGCCGAGCACACTCGGCCAGGGCTGACGGGGGCGATGGCGGTGGGGGCAATCACGGGGGAGCGGCATGAAAACCTCTCGTGGCGAACGGGGGAGCGGGGGGGCCGATCTAGCGGCGTTGGCGCAGGGTGCCATCCCTCCGTAGAACATCAAGCGTCAAAGTTATACGAGGGGCGATGTACGGCGAAAAGCAGCGAATTTTGTCAGATACCAAGCTTTTCGGCGATGGACCTCGGCACCACGAAGTGGCTCACGCTGATGGCGGGGTTGATGCCGCGCGCGGGCGTCGTCGGGTAGATGGTGCGGGTGCGACCCGAGTAGGCGGGCAGGCGCACGTAGCCTGCGCGCACGGCGCACTCGCTCCACGCCGCGCGCAGGGCGCGCCCGATGCGCGGGGGGCGTCCGGTGGGCTCGGCGGGCCTCAGGCTCTGCCCACTCTTGTCGTGCACGTAGCGAAAGCCTGCGTGATAGGTGTTGAACGCAGTGGCGCGCGGGTCGTCGACGCTGAGCGCGCTCTCCTCCGTGAAGGCGAGCACGATGCCGGCGTCGTGGTAGCCGCGAAACACCTCGGCCATGCCTTCGTCCGTTTGGCCACGCACCTCGTGAAAGCCATTGCCCACGAGCATCACGGCGCCGTGGGGGTCTAAATCCATGGCCTTCAGCGCGTCGATCAGAATCTGCGGACGTCCGATGTCGGCCCCGCGCACGAAGCGCATGTGCTCGGGCAGCTTGCCCTTCTTCTGCTCTTCGAGTGCGGCGTCGATGGCGGCGTCCTCGAGATCGGCACCCACGTAGGCGAGCGCGTCGCCCGAGCGCTCATAGCGCTGACGTGTGGCTTCACCGCGGCCGATGGCGTGCTCGATGAACACGCCATAGCGAAAGCCCGTGTCGCGACAGAAAGCATCGAGGGCATCGTTGGCCTGCCGAAACGTGGCGCGATTGGCGTCTTGGCTCGCGCCTACGTTCTCACCGCGGGCCACCCATACCTTGCCCGGGCCTTCGAGCAGGATGTCGCGTCCGCGCTGCATGTACGGGTGATAGGTCTCGATGATGCCGAAGGGGCCTGGGCCCTTGTCGAAGCCACGTGCGCCGAGCTGCGTGACGACGTGCTCTGCGCCATCGCGGCGCATCCAGCCGGCGGCCGTGAGCACCTCGAGCGCACCGGCCGCGACCACTGGATGCACGGCACTCAGCGACTCGGCGCGCAGGCGCGCGTCGACCACGAGCTCACGGGTGCGCTCGGTGGCACGCAGCGCGAGCACGACGGGAAGCAGGCGAAAGCCGAGCTCGATCTCGTCGCGATCCGCGATCCAGTGGGTTTGCTCGAGCGTCGTGCGCCGCGGGATCGGGTGGCACAGGTCGAGCAGCATCTCGAGGGAGGCGTTCGACAACGTGCGACCCGAGAACAGCTCGCGCCAGGTGGCGGTGGCGCTAGCCGGAACGTGCGAGGGCAAGGGGTCGATGCGTGCGAAGACGTCCGCCACGCGAGGGTGACCCGCGATGCGATAGCCGTCGTCGTAGGGCTCGACGAGGCCGCGCGCGAGCAAGAGCTGAAGGTCTTTGTCGAGCTCGTCCGCATGCAGGCTGCGCACCACGCCATCGACTTCTACCTCGCAGCTCTCAGGGTAGATGGCCTCGCCGCGCAGCAGGCGCGCGGAGAGCCCGAGCTCTCTGAGCCAGCCGAGCACGTGGCGTAGCAGCCAGAGATCGGAGGGCGCGGTGATCACCGCGGTTTGGATGACCTGGCGCACGACGCGCGCGGCATCCTCGAGCCCTTGTCGGGCAGCAGCATCGAGCGAGCCGTCCGATAGAGCCGCTTTCAGCAGGCGGTCGAGCGCCTCCGAGACGCGAAGCCCCATGCCGAACAGATGGGGCCCCGTGTCGCGCAGCATGTCCCACGCGCGTGGCGCGAGGTACGGATGACCCGCGCTCGTGCGCTGGGTGGGCTCCGTGAGCACAGGGACGAGGCGCTGGGCGATGGGATCGGATGCGGCGGCGGCGGTCAGGGCGGCATGGAGGGCGTGCATCGCGGGATCGTCCACGCTCGCGACGCTGTGGGCAACCTTCGCGCGCTCAGCCTTGTGCGTCTCGCCACGGCGGCGCGCCGCCCTCGGGGCCGCTCACCACAGCTCTTCTGCGGTGATGTACTGCGCGATTTGGCGGCGGATGTCGCGGTCTGCGTCCCGATGGTAGTGGGCGATGAGCGCGCGCCGGGCCTTCTGCTCCCCGTCACGCGCGAGCTGACCGAGCAGGTTCACGAGCATGATGCGCTCTTCTTTCGGGGCGCCCGGGCGGAGCTGATCGATGTACGTCTCGAGCAGCGCTGGCGAGGGCTTTGCGCCCTGCTCGATCACCTGCTCGCGGTGGGACTGAATCAGCGCAGCACGCACTGAGGGATCGCTCTCGCGGCGCAGCCACGGCGTGAGGATGGGCTCGGTCGTCTCGGCGTCCATGAGGCGCAGGGACGTCGCGGCTGCCGTGCGCAGCATCGGGTCGTCGCTCGCCGCGCGGGCTTCGACCTGACCGAGGAAGCGCTCGTCGCCGCTGTTGCCGACGGCCACGAGGGCCTCGCGCACGCGCTCCTTCTCCTCGGAGGCGAGCTCTGTGTCGAGAAACGCATGGACGCGCTCGGCCACCTTGCCGCCGCGCGCTGCCGTCTCGCCGAGCAGAGTGCCCATGGCGAGCGTGGCTGAATTGCCCACGAGGTCGTGCTCGCTCTCGCTGCCAGGCGTTCGCCGCGACAGCGAGATCAGCGTGTCTACGGTTTGCTCGTCGGCGTTGACGAGCTGCCCCGCGGAGGCCACCGCTTGCATGCGGGCGTGCTCGCCGAGCTTTGCGTCGGCCATGACTTCGTGCAGGGTCGAGCGCGCCTCGGGCGTGCCGGCCTTGCCGAGGGCGTGCATGAGCAGCGCCCGTTCGTGGTTAGTCAGCTCGCCCTTGCGCAACAGCGCGAGCAGCTCGGCAGCGGCGCGAGGATTGGCGCGTAGGTAGTCGATGAGGAGCGCGAGGCCCTCGGAGTCGGCGCCCGAAGGCGAGAGCAGCATGCGCCACATGGCCAGAAACTCGCCCATCGGTTTGCCGATCAGGTCGGCGCGCAGGGGATCTGCGCTCGCGCCGAGGGCCTCGGGATCGAGTCGCCCCCACACGTACTCGGTGGCGTCGATCTTCAAGCCCGCGAAGGGCTCGTGGCTGCCGTCGATGCGCGACACGCGCGCGGTCTCGTTCACCCGAAGCAGGAGCTTGCCGCGCACGGTGCCGAGGGTGGCTTCCTTCGAATCGAGGCGCGAAAACCAGAAGCCATCATCGAGCGTGATCGTGGTGCCCGTGTTCGCCACTCGAAGCTCGACGGGCAGGTCGCGCGCGTTGCCGCCGTCGCTGTCGTAGCGCTCGCGCCGGCGCTCGAGGGTCGCGCGGATGCGCCCGCGCTCGAGCACTGCGCGGTAGCTGTAGGCGAGGACGTGGGCGCCGAAGGAGTCGTAGCCCGACCCGGGGTAGCGTGCTTCGGCCCCGACTTCGGGCAAGGGCTCTGGGAGTGCAAAGTGCACCGCATCGAGCAGCCCCTGCAGCAGGCGCGCGGCGCGCGGGGAGCTTTTGGCGGGGCGCCCCATCTCTCGCACGCGGCAACGTCGGTCGAGGCGAAAGAGGTAGGGGGCCTTGGCCGCCTCGAGCACGTCGGCAGGCAGGGCGCCCGCCTCACCGAGGTCGACCTTCAGGTGTGACAAGCGCAGCGCGAGCAGCGTGGCATCGGGCTGTACGCTACGCACCTGCACGTGCATCAGGGCGTCGATCGTGCCGCGCAGGGGCTGCGCCTTGGCCTGCGCGAGCGCCCCTGAGCCAGCGGCCGCGGGCACGAGCGCCGAGGGCTCGACGACCCCCCGGGTCTCGGTGTGCACGCGATAGCTCGCGACGAGGCCCTCCACTCCGCGGCAGCCGCCGAGGCGATCGGAGGGCTCTTCGGTCACCGCCATCGCGCGCACGATGGGGTCTGACTCAGAGCGCGTGCGCCACAGAAGGACCCCGGCGCCGACGGCGATCAGGACACCGAGAACAATGGAAAGGGTCCCTCGTCGCACGCCGCCTGCTCTCCCGGAGCGTCAGAAGCTGAACGAGCCCTCCACGTCCTTGTACACGTTGAAGAAGTAGTCGTCATCTTCCCATCGATAGCCGTTCCACTCATAGAGCCTGAGCTCGGCATCCGGCGTGATGGTGCCATCCCAGAACAGGTCGACGTGTCCGTACAGCGCCGAGGCATCGTAGCCAAGCTTGACTCCCGGTCGGGCACGGAACGTGACCTTGCCGTCGCTCGTCTTGACTCTCTGACAGAACTGATGCGGACCCCAGGGCAACTGCCAGGTGACGCATTGGTTGGAATACTGGGCGGGCGCAAAGCCGCTGACGTTCCAATTCAGGTAGCCGCGCAGCGGTAGGCCAATCTCGATGATCGGATCGATGTGCACGCGCACGCCGCCCTCACCGACGCCGACGTCGACCGCGGCCTTCGCTCCGCCGTCGATCTTGGCGAAGGGCCGCACCACACCGGTGGCTTCGCCGAACGGATAGGTCACGTTGTCGCGCCACTTCATGTCCTTGCTCGCGAGCTCGTAGCCGATCTCGACACCCATGGTGCCGGTGGCAAAGCCGCAGGCCTTGACGCTGAACAGATCGCGCAACCCGTACTCCTTACACACCTCGTAGGAGCGGCTGTACTCCGGGCCCTCGGGGAAGGTGAACTCCTCGGGGATCACGAAGGCGATGTCGTAGAGGGCGATGGTCAGGGCGCGCAGCTGCAGGTGGGCGCGCGTCTTGGCCGGATCGTTCGGGAAGACGTAGCCGAGCGCTTGGGCCCCCAAGAGCTCGAAGTTGAACCCGGTCGAGCTGCTGCGCACGCCCGAGCTCACATAGGGGCCCACCTCGACGCCGTAATCGGCATCGTTGTCGGGGTTTTCGCGGATCCGGTTGCGGAAGCCCGCCTCGAAGAAGAAGTTGAAGCTCGAGGGGCCTGTGCTGTAGGTGCGACCCAGGTCGACGAAGCTCTGGCCGACCACGTTGCCGTAGCCGCCCTTCGGGGCCGCGCACAGTCGCGTGACCTCGTTCCAGGTGTTGTTGCGCGCCACCGTCACGTTGCGCTGCTGCAGCTTGTAGGTGCCGACGATGTCCGAGAGCTTGCCGTCATCGGGGATGGTGGTCACGCGGCGGCTGCCCGGGACGATGTCGTAGCGGCGCAGCTCGAAGCGCGAGTTGAGTCGCTCGGTGAGACATTGCGTGTACAGCGCCCTGAAACACTCGCTGGTGGTGCAGAACTTGAGCCAGGTGGTGGTGAGGTTGGTGGCGAGCGCCTGACAGCTGTTCTGGAAGTCCTTCAGTTGAGTACGCATCGTCGAGCTGCTCTCGCACATGTTCTTCACGGCGCAGAAGGCCCAGGCGAACGCCCCTCCCAGGGCGCAGCCCTTCTTGGCGCTCGCGTACTGGTCGTCCTTGCAGCCCAGCACGTAGTACTTGCCGAGGTCGCTCTCGGCGCGCAGGTTCTCGAGCTGCGCG
>CAYNOM010000422.1:0-2409 GCA_964398415.1 uncultured Polyangiales bacterium
GATCGAGCTCACCTTCACGCTGAGCGAGTCGACATCGCCGCGTGAGGCGAGCGCCACGTACTTCTGCACGCGTTGCTCAGCCTCATCTTCACCGAGCAGCGCTTCGCCGAGCTGGTTGACGTTGACCCGGACGTGCTCTGCGTGGCGAGCCGCGAGATGACTCGCGAGCGCGTTGGGTTCTGCAGACAGGAGCACGGCGCGCGTTTCTTTGCGCACGCGGTCGACGATGGCCCGCGCGAGCAGCTTGGGTGCGACGCGAGACAGGGGCCCGACGCCGAAGAGCTCGAGACGCTCGAGGAGGCTCATGTACTGCGGCAGGCCCAGGCGCGAGAGCAAGTGCGCCACCTGATCGACCACCCGGCTTTCGTCCTTGGCGCGATACAGCCGATCGGTGAGAGCGGTGGTGAGCACCTGGCCCTTCGGGTCGAGCATCAGCCGCGAAAGCATGCGTGTGCGGGCTTCGTCCGCGCGCTCGGTCAGCTGTGTGCTTTCGAGCAGAAGCTCCACGGCGACCTGCTCGGCAAGCTCGCGGCGGCCATCGCGCGTGAGGGGCTTTCCCTCCGCTTTTTGGAGCAGCGCGCGGATGCGAGCGCGGGGCGAATCGGCGGACATGGAAGATTGTGTCGTGGCCACGCGCGAGTGTGGATCAAACGCAGGTGGGCGATGGGTCGAGCGAAGCTCGTGTCGAGAGCAGGCTCACATGGTAACAATCCCCCATGCGCGCAATCCAAGCACTTCGTTATGGCGGGGCCGACACCCTGTCTGAGCAAACGATCGAGCTCAACGAGCCACTGCCCCATCAGGTGCGGGTTCGCATCGAGGCGGCGGGCGTCAACTTCATCGACATCTATCAGCGCTCTGGTCTCTATCCCACCCAAGAGCCCGTGCGGCTCGGTCTCGAGGGCGCAGGGATCGTCGAAGCCGTGGGCAGCGAGGTGCGAGATCTGCAAGTCGGCACGCGCGTCGCGTGGTGCGATCAGCCCGGCTCCTACGCCACGCACGCGCTCTTGGTCGCCGGGCGCGTCGTGAGAGTCCCCGAGGCCGTATCCTCGACGCAGGCCGCCGCAGCCATGCTGCAGGGGATGACCGCGCACTACCTGATGCACGACACCTACGCCGTGCAACGTGGCGACACCGTGCTCGTGCACGCCGCCGCGGGAGGCGTCGGGCTTCTCTTGTGCCAGCTCGGCAAGCGACTCGGTGCACGCGTGATCGGCACGACGTCGAGCGAAGCAAAGGCTCAGCTGGCCAGACAGGCGGGCGCGGACGAGGTCATTCTCTACACGCAGGAGAGCTTTGCAGAGCGCGCTCGTGAGCTCACCGCGGGCGCGGGTGTTCAGGTGGTCTACGACTCCGTCGGCAAGGACACCTTTCAGGGCAGCCTCGCGAGCCTCGCACCACGCGGCATGTTGGTGTTGTTCGGGCAGGCCTCCGGACCCGTGCCCCCCATCGATCCCGCGCTGCTCGCCAAGGGCGGCTCCCTGTATCTGACGCGGGCCAGTCTGTTTCACTACGTCGCGTCGCGCGCAGACCTCGAGCGTCGCGCTGCGGCCGTGCTCGGCTGGGTGGGCAAGGGCGAGCTTTCCCTGCGCATCGAGCGCACGTTCCCCCTGGCTGCGGCGGCCGAAGCCCAGCGCATGCTCGAGTCGCGTAAAACCACCGGCAAGCTTCTACTCGTCCCCGAGGCCGACTGATGCAGCGCCTTCGCGCAGGCCTCTTCGGCCTGTGCCTGGCGTGGTCGTGCGCGTATCCACTTGCCGCTCACGCCCGCGGCATCCCCGAGCGGGCCATCGTGGGCGGTGAGCCCACGGGCGATGCCGATGCTGCGGTGCTCGCGCTCCTGACCGCCGACGGCGAGCTCGGATGCTCGGGTATGCTGGTTCGGCCCCACGTGATCCTCACGGCGGCCCATTGCGTGGACACCGAGCGCAAGCTGCCCTCCCAGGTGTTCGTCGGCGCTGATCTCTCGCAGCCAGGCACGACCTTGGACATCGTCGTCCAGCGCCGGCACCCTGAGTTCGATCCACGCCGACTCACCCGCGACGTGGCGCTACTCGGTATCGAGGGCGAGATCGGCATCGCGCCCGCCGAGATCGCCAGGGCGGCTCCCGAGGCGGGCTACGCCGGTCTCGCGGTGCGAGCGGTCGGCTACGGCTGCACCGATCTCGCCGACCCGCGAGCCGACCCGGGGCTGCGCCGCTCGCGAGTCGATCAGATCGCGGCGCTCACCGAAGACGACAAGCTCCGGCACGGCGACGCCACCTGTCTCGGCGACTCGGGGGGCGCGCTCCTGTTGGGCGCGGACGCATCCGCGACCTTGATCGGCGTGCACTCGAGCGGGGGCAAGATCGACGGCGTCGCCTTCTCGCTTGCCACCGAGCTTTCGTCCCTGTCGCCCTGGCTCGAGGC
>CAYNOM010000422.1:2509-3817 GCA_964398415.1 uncultured Polyangiales bacterium
AGTCGGCAAGGCTTGCGCGTTACGGGTGAGCAAGGGTTGCGTAGTCGGGCAGCGTTTGCGCTGAATCTAGCTCAAAACGGGGGTGATTCGTATGGCATGCTGATTGCTTGGGAGGCGGTGTGCACTTGTTGCTGACCTCAGCGAACAAGCTCCCCCAACCTCCAGGCAACGGTGGTTCCCCATGTTTCAACGCGGCTTCTTCCTTCTGGTGATTCGAGACGAGGGTATCGCCATGGCTCTCACCGAGCCCATGCAACGCTACAGCGTCGTGCGGCGCGTGCGTTCCGTGCGTGAAGCGGTGCCCATGCTCGTACCCCGGGCACTGTGGTCAGGCGTTGTTATCGATCTTGACTCTCTCGATGGAGCGGTTGCTGACACGCTCCGCCGGGTGCGCGAGGCCCATCCCCTGGTGCCCATTCTGGCGCTGGCCTCGGCGGCGTCGGCCGAGCTCGTCAACACCCTGCACGCGCAGCGCGCCGAGCTCGTCATGAAGCCGGTAGGCGAAGTGAACGTGACCAGCTTCGTGCAGCGTGCGTTGGTCTCCGGGTGGCTGCCCGATGAACGCGTCGCGGCTTGGGTCGACGAGCTCGCCCGGCGCAATCATCTCACGCCCCGCGAGGTGCAGTTGATGGCCTACGCCCTCGGCAACGAGTCCCGGACAAAGGTGATGCGGCGCCTCGGCATCACCGAGAACACGCTCAAGACGCAGGTGCGGGCCCTGCTGCGCAAGTGCAGCGCGCGCTCCATGGACGGCCTCGCGAAGAGCGTACTGCGTGACGCACTGATTTTTGACGCGCCACCTGGCCGGGACGAGCTCGACGATCACGAGCCCGCGCTGCGCCGTAGCGCCTCCTGACATCCGCACGCTCACACGCTCACACGCTAGGGCGCGACTCCTTCGGGGGCTCGCGCCCTGTCTGCGTTTGCGAGCTGCGCATGCGCCGAGATGAGGACTAGCAAGCTGCGCAAGAAGCGCTCGAGCAAATCTTGCTCGAACCCGCCTGCGTTGCTCGAAACATTTGAAAATAAAGGCGAATTTGATGGCACGCGGAGTGCTTAGAGGCCCTGTGAGAGTTGCCCACGCTTTGTGAGTCTGACTCTCGCACCCCTCCACGTTTCCACGAGGTTCGAGATGCCTTCCGCCTTGCCCTGCTTCTTGATGATCAGCGATGACTCCCTGCTTACGCATGCCTTCAGCGTGGCCCTTTCGGGAAGGGCCTCGCTGCACGTCGTGTCGGACCTGCGACAGGCCCTCACGTTCCTCGGGTCGTGTCAGGGCGCGGTAGGGGTCGTCGCCGATCAGCTCGC
>CAYNOM010000422.1:3917-6041 GCA_964398415.1 uncultured Polyangiales bacterium
GAGCGCGGGCGACCGTGCGCTGATTCCGGTGGTTCTCGGCAACGAGAGCGTCGAGCAGGCTTGCGATCGACTCGGGCTCGACCGAGCCGCCATCGAGCGCGGCCTACGGCGCATGGTCAAGAAGTGCCGCGTCCGCAACACGGATCGCCTCGCCCGAAATCTGCTGCGAGACGCGCTGCTGTTTAGTCGTAAGGAAACGACTGAATGGATCGAGCCCACTTCGAGTTGGGCCGCGTCGTTCTGAGCTAGGAGTCGAGCGGACGCAGGTCACAGCCGCTACCCTTGGTAGCCATGGCCGATGCACCCTCTTCTTCACGTTCGTACGGCGCGGTCTGGTTCTTCTCGATGGTGCTCGTCGCATCCATGGCGGCCTTCGCCTTCGTGTTGTCGAGCTTCATCACAGACCTCGTATTGGGATTTCTGATCGCCGCGATGAGTCGGCCGCTCTACGTGTGGCTGCACCCGCGCTTTCGGCAGCGCGATTGGCTCGCTGCGCTCGTGGTCACGGCGCTCGTGGCGGTAGCGGTCAGCGTGCCCCTCGGCGTGCTCGTCACGAGCCTATCCAGGCAGGCCGCGAGCGCCTATGGCGCGATTCGCGAGTCGCTCGGCATGGGGCAGGTGCAGCAGGCCCTCGAGCCTGAGGGTTGGCTCGGCCGCCAGCTCACACCTTTGTATGCGCTGGCGGGCGTCGAGTACAGCGTGAGCTCCATCGAGGGCGCGCTCTCCGAGACCGCCGGATCGATCGCGGGCTTTCTCACGAGCCAGCTCAACGCGCTCGTGTCGAATGTGCTGTCGGCTCTCTACCACTTCGCCATGATGCTGGTGGTGGTGTTCTACTCGCTGATCGATGGACCACGCCTGAAGCGGCGCATCTTCGACCTGTCGCCGTTGCCCGATCACGAGGAGGAGATGATCGTCGGCAAGTTTCGCGATGTCGGGGTCGCCGTGCTGGTCGGAAATGGCGTGGGCAGCGCGCTCCAGGGGTTGCTCGGCGGTGCAGCGATGGCGGTCGCCGATCTGCCGTCGCCCGTGTTCTGGGGCTTCGTGATGACGATCTTCGCGTTTCTGCCCCTCGTCGGCATCTCGGTCGTGGTCTTGCCCGCGACGCTGTATCTTTTCCTGGTCGAGCGCTACCTCGCCGCCGTGCTGTTCTTCGGCTTCTGCACGCTCCAGGGCGTCGTGATCGAAAACGTGCTCAAGACGAAGCTGATGGGGGACCGCATGCACATGCACAGCTTGATCATCTTTCTCGCGCTGCTCGGAGGGATATCTTCCTACGGCATCGTTGGGTTGCTGTACGGCCCGTTGATCGCGACGTTCTTCCTCACCGTGCTCGACCTTTACGAGCGCGTGTACAGAGACCGCCTGTTTCCCACGCCTGGCGCAGCCCAGGGCAGGTGAGGTCGGCGATCGTTTACGCGGTTGCTTCGCCAGCATTATTCACCTAGTGTCTAGTTCTTTTGTGAGGTCCGGTTGGGCCTCACGGTTGGGCCTCACGGGGCCCGATGCGGGCCGCAACGTGCTGTGGACCCGCGCTTCGGAGGGAACGTCATGTCGGAAATCCGTTTCGATAACAGGGTCGCAGTCATCACGGGTGCGGGCGGGGGGCTCGGCAAGACCTACGCGGTCGAGCTCGCAAAGCGCGGCTGCAAGGTCGTCGTCAACGACCTCGGCGGCTCTGCCGATGGCACGGGTGCGAGCCCCATGGCCGACGCGACGGTGAAGGAGATCATCGATGCCGGCGGCGAGGCCGTCGCCAACTACGACAGCGTGGCCACCCCGGAGGGCGGTGAAGGCATCATCAAAGCGGCGCTCGACAAGTGGGGCCGCGCCGACATCGTGATCAACAACGCGGGCATCCTGCGCGACAAGTCTTTCGCCAAGCTCACCCCGGAGGATCTCGGACTCGTGCTCGACGTGCACCTGAAGGGCGCCTTCTACGTGTCGCAGCCCGCATTTCGCGTGATGAAAGACCAGGGCTACGGCCGCTTCCTGTTCACGTCGTCGGCCGCCGGCATCTTCGGCAACTTCGGCCAGACGAACTACGGCGCCGCCAAGATGGGCCTGGTCGGGCTCACCCGAGTGCTCGCCGTCGAGGGCGCGAAGAACAACATCAAGGCCAAC
>CAYNOM010000423.1:0-6035 GCA_964398415.1 uncultured Polyangiales bacterium
GGGCGCGCGCGACATCCTGGCCGAGCTCGTGTCCGAGCATGCGGACGCCCGCGCCCGCGTGCGTGAGGCCTTCGCCGAGCAAGGCGTGCTCGTCTCCGAAAAGGCCGCGGGCCTCGCCGACGCGCCCACCAAGTTCGAGCAGTACTACGAGTTTCGCGAGGCCGTGAAGACGATCCCCTCGCACCGCTTCCTCGCCATTCGGCGCGGTGAGCGCGAGAACGTGTTGCGCGCGCGCATCGAGGTCGACGCCGAGCCGCTCATCGCGCGCCTCTCGGGCATCATGGGCTTGTCGGCCGCATCGCCCTTCTCCGGCGAGCTGAGGACCGCCATCGAAGACGGCTACAAGCGCCTCTTGTGCCCGAGCGTCGAGAACGATCTGCGTGTCGAGCTCAAGATGCGCTCCGACCGCGGCGCCGTCGACGTGTTCGCCGACAACCTGCGCAATCTCCTGATGGCCGCGCCCCTCGGCACCAAGGGGGTGCTCGGCCTCGACCCGGGCCTGCGTACCGGCTGCAAGTTCGTGGCCATCGACGCGACGGGCAAGTATCTGGCGGAGACGGTGCTGCACCTGTCGAAGGGAGCGGGCGCCGAAGAGGCGGCGCGCGGGCAGCTGCTCGACTACGTCAAACGCTTTACCCCGGGCGCCATCGCCATCGGCAACGGCACCGGCGGACGCGAGGCCGAGCGCTTCGTCAAAGCCACGCTCAAGCAGGCGGGCATCTCCGACGTGATCATCGTCCAGGTGAACGAAGCTGGCGCGAGCGTATACAGCGCCTCGGACGTCGCCCGCGAGGAGCATCCCGATCTCGACATCACCGTGCGCGGTGCCATCTCCATCGCGCGCCGACTGCAAGATCCGCTGGCGGAGCTCGTCAAGATCGACCCAAAGGCGATCGGCGTCGGCCAATACCAACACGACGTGCACCAGCCCATGTTGGCAAAAAAGCTCGACGAAGTGGTCGAGAGCTGCGTGAACGGCGTGGGCGTCGAGCTCAACACGGCGAGCGCGCCGCTGCTGTCGCGCGTGAGCGGTATCGGGCCGTCGCTCGCCAAGAAGATCGTCAAATTCCGCGAGGAAAAGGGGCGATTCGAGGGACGCAACGCATTGTTGGAGGTGCCAGGACTCGGACCACGCGCCTTCGAGCAGGCAGCCGGCTTCTTGCGCGTCTCGGCCGGCGCCCATCCCCTCGACGCCTCGGCCGTCCATCCCGAGCGCTACGCTCTCGTCGAGCGCATCGCCCAAGACCTCGGTCTCACGCTGGCGGAGCTCGTGGGCAATGCCCAGGCTGCCGATCGCATCGACATCCAAAAGTACGTCGGCGAAGGCGTGGGCGAGCCCACCCTGCGCGACATCATCGCCGAGCTCAGAAAACCAGGCCGCGATCCGCGCGCCGACTTCGAGCCGCCGAAGTTCCGCGACGACGTCGAGAAGCTCGAAGACCTCACGCCCGGCATGGTGCTCGAAGGAGTCGTCACCAACGTGACGGCCTTTGGCGCCTTCGTCGACGTCGGAGTGCACCAAGACGGCCTGGTCCACGTCTCGCAGCTCTCAGACCGCTTCATCAAAGACCCCAACGAAGCGGTCAAAGTGGGCGACAAGATCAAGGTGCGCGTGCTCGAGGTCGACACGGCGCGACGCCGCATCTCGCTCTCGGCGCGCAGTGATGCCGGCGCCGAGGCCGAGCGCAAACGACAGGGGCCGCGCGATCAGGGCCCGCGGGGCCCGGGTGGCAAGGGTCGCGGGCCAGGCGGGCCCGGTGGGCAGTCGGGGCGGGGCAAGGGCCAGCCAGAGCGCTCAGGTGAACGCGACTCCAACAAATTCTCGAACAACCCGTTTGCGAACCTACTCAAACGCTGACGTGCTACCGACGGGTCACAAGCACACGTAGAGAGCTAGGCCCCGACGTGCGCGATTGACCCAACTATCGAGGCCTGCCGCGAGCGGTTACCATGGTGCTCGATGAGTGCCACCGCTGTCGCGCTACGCATGGACCCGAAGCTGCACATCGCCCACCAGGACGAGGCTTCGTTCATCGGTCACTACGGCAACGTGCTGCTCGGTATCTCGAGCGGCAAGTCGTCCTACAGCCACCTCGACCTTTCCTACGAGCTGCACTGCAAGCTGCGACGCGACTTCCCCGGAGGCTTCGCGAAGCTCGTGATCAGCGCAGGCGGCGCCAAGATGCCCAGCGCGGAGGAGCGCGTCGCGATCCATCGCTTGGCCACCGACTTCGCCCGCAACACGCTGGCCATCGCCCTCGTCTTCGAAGGTGATGGGCTGTGGCTGTCGTCGATGCGCGTGGTCACGCGCGCCATGATGCTCGCTATCACAAAGCCCTTTCCCCAGTCGATCTTCGCCAACGTGCCTGAGTCGGCGCACTGGCTCGCAGGCCGCTGTGGGTCGGAAGCGCACTTCAACGCGTCGGGCTTGATCGCGGCCGTGACCTCCATGCGCTGAGGGGCGCCCATGGCCGAGCTCTCGATGGTAGCCGTGGTGTTCGTAGCCCTCTCAGGGCTGTCTTTGCTCGTGTTGTTCGTGCCCTTCATCTACCTGCTGTGGTCCGCGACCGCTTTCATGGCCGTCGGCCTTCTCTTCGGGCTGCCGATGGGCATCTACTACCACCTGGCCCTGCGCCGCGAGCTGCTCGAGCTCGGCCCCTTGCCCCGCGGTTTCTGGCTACGGCCACACCACCACCACGCTGCCCTCGACGAGGCTGCGCTCCGACGCGTGATGCCGTTCTGGTGGATGGGAGGCGCGGGCTTCAGCTGCATCATCCTCGGCTGCGTGCTCTCTGTGGTCGCACTCGTGGCGGCGTCCTAGATCTGCCCACCGTGTGCGACCCAACGTCCCTCGCGGCGTAACGCCACGGACAATTCGTGGGACAATGCCCCCACGATGCCCGACTGGCTGCGTATCGCGCTCTTCCTCAGCACGATCTCTCTGCTCTTCGCCGGGCTGGGCCTCCACGTGTCGAAGCGCGTGCGCGAGGCCTTCGGCTTGGGTCGGCGAGCGCAGCGGCTGATGCTCGGCATCGTGGCGCTCGGCGTCGTTGCAACCCTCGTCAGCCGCACCATGGGCAGCCAGTTTCCCGAGGGTGCCCGCGCGCTCGGCGCCGTGGCCGCGATCATCACGCTGAGCCTGATGATCACGAGCGTCTTGCTGTGGCCGTACGAGCTGTCACGCGCCGTCCACCGCTCGGGCACGGCGCTGATGCGCCTGCTCGGACGCCGCGAGCGAGGCCGCGTGCCCCAGGACGAGGACGACAAAAGCGAGGTAGAGCCCAACGTCAGCACCGGCCCTTCACGCCGCGACTTCGTGCTCCAAGCTTCGGTGCTCTCTGCCACCTCGGTCGGCGTGGGCAGCGCGCTTTACGGCACACTGCTCGGCCGCCACGACTTCACGGTCGAAGACGTTCCCGTCGCGCTCGCGAAGTTGCCGCGTACGCTCGATGGGTTTCGCATCCTGCAGCTCTCCGACATCCACGTCGGCCTGTTCGTCGGCGAGTACGAGCTGGGACGCGCACTCGAGCTCGTTCAGCGCGAGAAGCCCGACGCCGTGGTTCTGACGGGCGATCTCGTCGATCACGATCCGCGCAACGCGCCGGTGCTCGGCCGCTTCGTGCGACGGCTCAGCGAGACGGCGCGCCACGGCGTGTTCGCGATCCCCGGCAACCACGACTACTACGCCGGCATCTCCGACGTGCTCCTCGCCCTGCGCGAGGGCGGCGCCGAAGTGCTTCAGAACCGGCACCTCCAGATTGGGGACGCAGGCGGCTCCTTCGTGCTCGCGGGCGTCGATGACGTGGTGGGCCAGCGCTACGGTGGGCCAGGCCCGAACCTGTCGGGTGCCTTCGACGGCGCAAACCCCGATCTCTTGCGCGTGCTGCTCAGCCACAACCCGTCGTTTTACCCGAGCGCGAGCACCCAAGCCGATCTCGTGCTCAGCGGGCATACCCACGGCGGCCAAATCACGTTGTTCATCAACCCCGCCGAGCTCGTGCTGCGCCACGGCTACGTGCGCGGGTTGTACGAGAACGGCGCGAGCCAGCTCTACGTCAATCGCGGCTTCGGCACCGCGGGGCCCCCTGCACGCGTCGGCTCCGCGCCCGAGATCACACGTCTCACTCTGACTCGCGCATAGGCGAAAGCCCGAGCACCACGTGCCACACGCCCTCTTCGCGCAGCATCGGCACGCGCACCGAGTCGCGGTTCTCGATCGGGATCTCCACGCTGGCCTTGTCGCCGTCCACGCGCACGCGCATGCGTAGGTCCGCGCGCCCGATGCCGGCGAAGCTCACGCGACCAGGAACGAGCAACTCCCACGGCGCGAGCTTCTGGCCTGCGAGCGACGCCGTGAGCTCTGCACGCTCGATCAGGGCTGCCTTGCTCTGCTCGTCGATCCAGGTGTAGGCGGTCTTGCGCGCTTCCGGATCATTCGTGCTGCGCTCGATGGCCGCGAGAAACGACTTGAGCACCTCGTCAGGAGCGAAGTCTTTGGGCTGTCGGCCGCAGGCGCAGAGAACCACGACACACAGCGCGAGGAGCAAACGGAACGACCGGGCACGCACGCCGAACCCATGCCAAACGCGCTCTTTCTGTCAAGCCGTCTGCGGCTGCTCACCCCGACGAAAGCCCTCGCATGGTAATCTCGCCGCCCTGTGACTGCGTCCCTTCCACTAGACGAAGACGATCCGGCGCTCGGTCTGATGCAAGCGATCCGCGAGGATGGCAGCGTCGTCGAGGGTCAGGCCCTCCCAGAAACCAGCCTGCTCGAGCGCATGTTCCGCGAGATGCAGCGTATCCGGCTGATCGACGACAAGATGCTGGCCAAGCAGCGCCAGGGCAAGATCGGCTTCTACGGCACGATCACGGGCCAGGAGGCGGTGCCCATCGCGGCGGGACTCGCGGTCGGTGAATCCGATTGGGTGTTTCCCGCCCTACGCGAAGCGGCGATCATGCTGGTGCGGGGCTTTCCGCTCTCCACGTGGCTCGCGCAGGTCTACGGCAACGAAGCCGACGTGCTCAAGGGCCGTCAGATGCCGAGCCACATGTCCGGCCGCTCCGTGCACCAGGCGTCCTGGTCGAGCTGCATCGGCCCCCAGGTAGTGCACGCCGTGGGCGCGGCCATGGCCGCCAAGATCAAGAAAGACCCCATCGTCACGCTCGGCTTCGTGGGCGACGGCGCCACGAGCGAGCCCGACTTCCACAGCGCGATGAACTTCGCCGCCGTGTACAAGGCGCCCTGCGTGATCGTCTGCCAGAACAACCACTGGTCGATCAGCGTGCCCACCTCCAAGCAAACGGCCTCGAAGACCATCGCCGCCAAGGCCGCCGCCTATGGCATGCCCGGCGTGCGCGTCGACGGCAACGACGTCGTGATCGTGCATCGCGTGCTCACGCAGGCGATCGAGCGGGCGCGTCGCGGCGAGGGCCCCACGTTCATCGAGGCAGTCACCTACCGCATCGGCCCCCACAGCTCGAGCGACGACCCCACACGCTATCGCAGCGACGAGGAAGTCGAGCTGTGGAAACGCCGCGATCCGCTGCTGCGTCTCACCGCGCTGATGCACGCGCGCGGTCTCGTCGACGACGCGCGCCTCGCAACACTCAAGGCCGAGCTCGCGGGCGAGATCGATCGCGCCATCACGGAGGTCGAGACGCTCCCGCCGCCGGCTCGACAGACTCTATTCGAGGATGTATTCGGCACCCTGCCCTGGCATCTCAGGGAGCAAGCGGCGGAGCACGACAAGACATGGCAAACACGACGTACGACGTGATCGTGATCGGCGCAGGCCCCGGCGGCTATCCCGCGGCCATTCGCGCCTCGCAGTTGGGCCTCAAGACGCTTTGCGTCGAGAAGGAGTACATGGGCGGCGTGTGCCTCAACTGGGGCTGTATCCCGTCCAAGGCCCTGATCGCTGCCGCCGGCACGGTCGAGCGCATCCGACACGCCGACAAGATGGGCATCACCACCGGTGAGGTGAAGGTCGACATCGCGAAGATGCAGGCCTGGAAGGACGGCATCGTCACCGCCG
>CAYNOM010000424.1:0-6018 GCA_964398415.1 uncultured Polyangiales bacterium
GCTGGGAGGTCTATGCCGAGCGCACGACGAGCATGGCGCGCGACGGGGAGATCCTCTTGCCCGAGCTTCCGGCTGGTGTAGAGCAGGTCGATCTATTCGGTGCAGGTAGCCCGGTCGGCTTCGTGGAGCTGTGCGAGCCATCAGAGGACGGGTCGCACTGCGCTCGGTGGGCACGCGGGGAAGGCTTTGCCTGGAGCGAATAGGGCGACTGCCGCGCTCATCGTGGGCGCCCTCTGCTGTAAGATGGGGGCGTGCAACCACGTCCGTTCGTTCGCCCACCCATCGTTCAACGCCTTGATTTGAACGAGGCCCCGCCCAACGTTGTCAGTCGGTTTCGCGTGGTGCTCACCGAAAACGCGTCGGGCAACGAAACCCTCGTGCCGACGATCGTAATGCGCGGATCGGAACCTGGTCCCGTCGTCGGTGTCACCGCAGCAGTGCATGGTAACGAGCTCAATGGGGTGACCGTCATCCAGCGCCTCGTCGACAAGCTGCAACCGGTCGGGCTCAAGAAGGGCACGCTCGTCGCTGTCCCGATCGTCAACGTGCCCGGTTACCTGCGACATCAGCGTGAGTTCGAAGATGGGGTGGACCTGAATCGCATCATGCCGGGGAAGGAACACGGGACGGAGTCGCAGATCTACGCGTACCGTCTGCTCGATCGCATCTTCTACTGCTTCGACTACCTGCTCGATCTGCACACCGCGAGCTTCGGTCGAGCCAACTCGCTGTACGTGCGCGCCGACATGACACGGCCCGTGACCGCGAGGATGGCCCGCCTGGTGTGTCCGCAGATCATCGTCCACAGCCCCGGCGGTGACGGAACCGTGCGCGCCACGGCCACGGATCGCGGCATCCACTCGATCACGATCGAGGTCGGTGATCCCTCGCGGCTGCAGCGCGGACTGGTTCGCTCCGCGCGCTTGGGCGTACAGGAGGTGCTCGAGGATCTGGGCATGATCGACGACCTCGGTGATCCCGACCCCGGAGCGATCATCGAGTGCGGTCACTCCTATTGGATGTTCACCGATCGTGGCGGGGTACTCTCGGTGTTGCCGTCCGTCGTCGACCGCGTACAGAAAGGGGATGTCGTGGCCACACTGCACAACGTCTGGGGCGACTTGGTGCGCGAGTATCAAGCGCCCGAGGACGGAGTGATCGTGGGCAAGGCGACGAACCCCGCCGCGCGCGCCGGTTCGCGGATTATCCACCTGGGTGTCTCGCGCTCGGTCGATCAACCATGAGTCCCGAGGCAAGCACCATGGGTGATCCCGAACGCGGCAGCTGGATGGCGCAGCCCAAGGTGCGCACCGTGCGCACCGTCGAGCCCGCCAGCTTCGAGCCAGAGGAGCACTACTACCCGCGCGTGCTCAACGCCCAGATCCACGCGCTACCGCGCTTCTTTCTGAGCTTGAGCAACGAGCGGATCGTTCGGCGCTACAGTCACCTCCACCCCGGAGCCGACCGCGAGGCACTCGCCAGCGCGCTCGCCTACCAGCCGCGCCACTTCCAATGGTCTGGGTGCGACCTGGCGCACGTGACCACCGATTCAGGCGTGCGCCAAATGACCCTCATCGAGACCAACTCCTGCCCTTCGGGCCAGAAGTCCATGCCTCTATACGAGGAGCACGAGGAGCAGGGCGGCTACCGGAGCGTTCTAGAGCACACGTTTCGGCCGCACGTCACGGGCAAGCGCATGCCAGCGGGCGGCCTTGCCGTGCTCTACGACAAGAACCCCATGGAAGCGTCAGGATATGCCGCCGCCATGGCCGACATGATGAACGAACCCGTGAAGCTCACCCCGTTTCACGACGATGACACAGCGCCGCCGGCGCGCTTCGTCGACGGGGTGCTCCAGGTACGGGACGAGAGCGGCACCTTCAGTCCGATTCGATGCTGCTTTCGCTACGTCACTCAGCGCCCGTGGAATCGGATCCCCCTGTCCACGAAGACGATCATCCTGAACCCCATCGTGGCTTGCCTGGCGGGCGGGCGAAACAAGGCGGTCGCCGCTGCCGCCTACGCTCGCCACAACCAGGCCCTCGAGGGTACGGGGCTCTCGATCCGCACCCCCAGCACCATCTGCGACTTGCCCCTCTCGGAGGTGCGACGCGTCGTGGAAGAGCTCGGTGGACACGCGGTCATCAAGGATCCCTACGCCAATGCCGGGCAGGGCATCTACACCATCACGAGCGAAGCGGAGCTGCGTCGTTTCGAGCAAGCGCCGCATCGCTATGAGCGCTTCTTGGTGCAGAGTCTCATCGGCAACTTCCACTGGACCTCACGTCAGGCGAGTGGCACCAGGCTCTTTCACGTGGGCACCATTCCGAACAAGACGGGCGCGTCCTACGTGTTCGATCTGCGCTTCATGATCAGCGCTGGGCCCCAGGGGTTTCGGCCGCTCGCAATCTACGCCCGTCGGGCGCGCTCGCCGCTGTGCAACACGCTCACCGACGGGGAATCGAGCTGGAGCATCCTCGGCACCAACCTCTCCGCGCGCCAGCCCGACGGAACCTGGGCGACGGAGATGGGACGCCTCTTGCTGGTGGACCGTAAAGACTTCAACCTCCTCGGCATCGGGATCGACGATCTCATCGAAGCCTATCTCCAGACGGTGTTGGCGACGATTGCCATCGATCAGATGGCGGCGGCGCTCATCACGCCGCGTGGGCATCTGCGCATGAATCTCCTGCAAAGCCTCAACCCCGATCCCGTGCTGCTCAGCGAGATTCAAGCCTGAACCTGCACTGACGCGATCCAGTTTTCTAGACGCGACGCCTGCCTTGCTCAGATGCACGCTTCCTGTTCTTCGATCTGATCTTGTCCCAGAACTTCGAGCGTTCCATCCCGCCGCACGAGAAGATGGAAGCGCGCCGTGGTGAGGGGGCAGGGGCTGGTCTGACGGCGGGTGACGATTTCGAATCCCTCGTCGGTGATCGCATAACTCGAGGATCCGCAGGTGACCCGGTACGCCGCGAGGTCCGCGATGAGAGCGGCCTCTTCAGCAGTGTCGATCTCGCCGAGCAGGCTCACGACCTCTTCGAGGTCGTCGGAGATGGTCACCTTACCCTCGAGCGTGGAAACGAGTCCCCAGTAAGAGCAGCCGAGAATGTCGCAAAAGCCCCACTCGTCATTCTCGGGACGTGCGGCCGCGAATGCCTCGGCGCACTTCGCGTCGGCGGGGGCACAGGCGCTGCCAAGGGCATCGGCATCGGTGTAGGGCTCGGTGGACGATTCATCGGTCTGGCGCCAGGCGATGTAGTCGACGTCCCGGGCCAAGTTCATCCGCTCAAATCTCGAGCCGCTGGCGCACTCGAAAGGGCTCAGCCCTGCCACGGCAGGACCAGACCCGTCACGTAGACCTCCGTCCGCGCTCGTGTCGTGGGCGGCGTCGGCTCCGCCTCCACGCGGCGCCGTCCCACAGGCCGCGACCTGAAGGACCGAAGCGAAAACCAGCACTGCCGGGCTGCGACGTGGCCGCGTACCCGTGGCCGGCAGAGGATGGAGCGCGGGGAAACTACGGGTTGAGCGGAACATTTGAGTCATTCCTCACAATAGGGCACAGAGTGGCGCATCTCAGTTGAGCTACAGCAAGAGCAAGAGATGCACCAAACCGAACGGCAAGGTGACGAAGGGGGGGTGGCGGGTCCTCGCGCGCCTGGCTCACGACCACAGCCGCGGCAGCCTTAGGCAGCGCGGCCCCGGTCCATAGAGCCACGTCGACGTGAAGTTGCGAAGATGCGTCCTGCGTGCGACGCACGCTGCATGGCCTCCGACCGTATGCCGCCTCGCCGCCCCGCTGAGCTCACGGCTAGCGACGTGACCTCCGAGCACCCACCGCGCCGTGAAATCGTGCTTCCGCAAAGCGCATATCGGGCGGTCGCCTGGGCACTCTTACTCTACGTTCTCTATCGCATCGGTGGCGTGCTGACGCCACTGTTCGTGGCCTACGCGATTGCCTACGTCCTCGACCCCTTGGTCGACCATCTGGAGGCGCGGCGGATTCCCCGTGGACTCGGTGTGGCCATCGTGCTGCTCGCATTTTTTTCAGCCACGACGTTGCTGCTGGTGTTGGTGATCCCACGCATCGTCTCTGAAACGACGCAGGTGTTGGTCGAGCTGCCCGATCATGTGACGCAGTGGCTCGCCGATCTCAAACCCTGGCTCGCACGTTATGGCGTAGAGCTACCGGGCTCGACCACTGAATGGCTAGAACGCCTGCAAGGCGAAGCCAACAACGTCGCAAGCTCGCTCGTGGAGCCGGTTGGCGGCATCCTGAGCTGGTTCGTAGGCGGCACGCTTTCGGCGTTGGGAGTCATTGGCGCAGGCCTGATCGTGCCCGTTTTCGCCATCTACCTTCTCTACGACTTCGATCGCATCACCGATGGCGTCCGCGGCCTCATCCCACCGCGCTTTCGCCCGACCGCCGTCAGCTATGCGCGCGAGATCGATGTGGTGCTCGGCCAGTTCATCCGCGGACAGCTCATCATCATGTTGATCTTGGCCGTGCTTTACGGTGGAGCTTACATGGCACTCGGCGTGCGCCTGGCGATTCCCATCGGCATCGTCGCCGGCATGCTCAACTTCGTACCTTACCTTGGTAGCGCGTTCGCCCTCGGCGCGGGCCTTATCATGAGTCTCATTGGAGGCGGTGGCTGGGGTCAGTTACTTGGCGTCACGATAGCCTACGCTGTGATCCAAACACTCGAAGGCTTCGTGATCACGCCACGCATCGTGGGTAAGACGGTAGGGTTACGCGATGTATGGGTGCTGTTCGCGCTCTTCGTCGGTGGCGAGCTTTTCGGTTTCATCGGTGTGCTCATCGCCTTGCCGGCTGCGGCCGTCGCAAAGATCTTCGTGGCACGGGCCCTGAGTGCCTACAAAGACACCGACCTTTTCTCCCCGGACCAAGAGAACACTCATGGTTCCGAGCCTCTGAGCGTTTCTCACTCAGCCGATGAAACACCTTAGCTCGGAAAGAGCAGCGGCGTCCCCGCGAGACATAGGTCAGCAACCTTCGTGAACGAGCTCGTGCACGATCTGCGCGAAGATGACGGTCGGGTCGTAGCTCGAGAGCCAGCCGATTTGCGAGAAGTGGCAGGCATCCACCTCGAGCAGCACGTGGCCCCAGGCCTGGGAGCTCGCTGGCACGAGGCCGTCGTTGTCTCCACCCCACTGGCTGAGGAGCAGGCTCACCGGACGCAGGACCGGGTGCATGGCGGAGACGACTTTGCTGCGTCCGACGACGCTCGCGTAGTAGACCCCGCGCTGGTTTTGGACTTCGGCGTTGAACGTGGACAGGTGTGTGGTCGTGAGGTTGTAGAACGCGCCGGACGCGATGCCGAGCCGCTCGAGCAGCGTGCGCACACCGAGGAGATCTCCGATCCACGTGACCCCATGATCGGCGAGCGGGGTGCCGTGGTGCGGCGTACCGATCGTCGTCAGGGATGCGACGCGTGACGACAGGCCGAGCTTTCCGATCGCGTAGCGCGCGTCGAGGCCGCCCATACTGTGGGCGATGATGTTGACGCGTCGCGCGGGAATCTTCCGCACCTGCTCGGCGAGCTGGGCGGCGCGCTGGGCGATGTCTGCGGTGGGGTCGACACGTGCGACGTGCACCTCGATCCCTTGGGCACGCAAGTACTCCGTGATGCCCCTGAAGTAGGTGTGGTGGCGTCCGGCGATCACCAACTCGTCGAAGCCGAGCAGGCCGTGTGCCAGCACGACCGGATGGCGTGGCCTCGTGGCGCCGAGCAGCGCGCGGACGTATCCGACGCCGAGGCGCAGCACAGGGCCGAAGTGCCAAATCGAAAAAGCGCCGAGGGCGAGCAGTATCAAGGCAAACGTCGACTCGCCATCCATGGATCGAACACAGCGCTCATCAACTTGCGTGCCACGCTCGGCACGGCGAAAGACGTGAGGCCGCCCACGCAGGGCGCCGCGGTACGCCCCGTCGAGAGAGGTTGGCACCTCCGACTTTCGGAGACTCGGCTCCGAGATCCGGAGGGCTGCGCCGAG
>CAYNOM010000425.1:0-2659 GCA_964398415.1 uncultured Polyangiales bacterium
GCCCGCGTCACGCAGCTCTTCGACCTGCTCATGCTGGCCGCCGACCTCCAGGAGCGGGTTCTGGCCCTCGAAGCCGTCGACGGCGCCGAGCCGATGGCCGAGCGGACGCTCCGGGCGGTGGCCCACGCGGGCACGTGGGCCGAGCAGCGGACGGCGTGGGCGCGTATTGTGGGGTCTGAACGACTTTGACCGACTCACACCGGAACTTGTCCATCCACCTGGATCTTGATAGCTTTTCGCCGCATGCGAGCGGTGGCCCCGATGAAGAACGCTGAGCCCTGGGTGTCTGTCGATGCCGTGGCGGCTCACATCGGCGTCGCCAAGGACTCGGTGTACCGCTGGATCGACGCGAAGGGACTGCCTGCCCATCGGGTCGGGAAGCTCTGGAAGTTCAAGCTCTCGGAGGTTGACGACTGGGTCCGCGCCGGTGGAGCAAACCAAGCGCGTACGCGGGCCAAGCCGGTGCGGCGAACGACGACAAGGAAGACGAAATGACCGCCACGACCACCCGCACCTCCACACGCTCGACGCCGATGCTGTTCTCGCGGCAGCGCCAGCTACTGCAGCTCCTTGATGCGCTCGGCGGCACGTCCGGCATGCTCGACTTCCAGAAGCTCCTGTTCCTGTATTGCCAGGAGGCGTCGACGGGGGAAGCTCCCTACGACTTCGTCCCGTACAAGTTCGGCGCGTTCTCATTCACGTCCTACGCGGATCGGCGGAAGCTCATCGAGCGTGGGCTCCTCGAGGACGAGGACGGCTGGCAGATCACCGCGGAGGGGCAGAAGATCATCGGGCGCACGATGGCCATGCAGCTCGCGGCCTTCGCGAAGCGGCACCGTGGTCTGCACGGGGACGCGCTGGTCGCCGACACGTACCGGCGCTTCCCGTTCTTCGCGACCCGCAGCGAGATCGCCGAGCGGGTCCTCAAGGGCGACGACGCGGCGCTCGCGCGCATCAAGGCGGTCCGCGCCAAGGCGACCGGCCCTGCGCTGAGCACCATCGGCTACGAGGGCCACACGCTCGAGAGCTACCTGACCATCCTGCTCAGGAGCGGCGTCACGCTCCTCTGCGACGTGCGCCGAAACCCCATCAGCCGGAAGTACGGCTTCTCGAAGAACACGCTCGCGCGCGGGTGCGAGGGCGTCGGCATCCGCTACGAGCACCTGCCCGAGCTCGGCATCGCGTCAGAGCAGCGTCAGTCACTCGACACGCAGTCCGACTACGATGCGCTGTTCGCCGACTACGAGCATACGTGGCTCCCGAAGCAGGGCTCGGCGCTGAAGAAGATCCAGGGCTGGATTGAAGCGGGCGAGCGCGTGACGCTCACCTGCTACGAGCACCAGCCGAACCAGTGCCACCGCCATTGCGTCGCTGAAGCGCTCGAGGGCAAGAACAGCAAGGAACTCACCGCCAAGCACTTGTGAGAATGTGGGGGCACGATGGAGAAGCAGCGCGTTCTCATCACCGTCAAGACGTACCCCACGCTCTCTCGGAAGTACGGCGAGACGGTCTGCACCGCGGGCGTGCGCGAAGACGGAACGTGGGTGCGCATCTATCCCGTCCCGTTCCGACGTCTCGATGAGAAGCAGCAGTACAGCAAGTACGACTGGGTCGAGTGCCGCCTCCAACGCAACACCGTGGACGTCCGCCCGGAGACGTTTCGCCCCGTGGATCAGCGCGAGCTCGTGCCCGTCGGCGAGATGAGCACGGACCACAACTGGCGTGCGCGTCGCGAGATCTTGCTGAAGAAGGCCCGCGTCTACGACAACCTCGAGGAGCTGATCGCGGGCGCGAAGGCGAATCAGATCTCGCTCGCCGTATTCAAGCCCGCCCGCATCTTGGCGTTCGTCGTCGAAGAGGACGAACGCGAGTGGGACATCAACAAGGTCAAGGAGATGCGCGAGGCCTCGCGACAGCATGAGCTGTTCGAGGACAACACCTGGCGAGAGACCTTCAGGGTGATCCCGAAGCTGCCCTACAAGTTCTCGTACAGGTTCGAGGACGCCGCCGGGAAGAAGAGCGAGCAGCAGATCCTCGACTGGGAGATCGGCGCCCTCTACTGGAACTGCCTGCACTCGGTGGACGGCGACGAGTCGAAGGCGATCGCGAAGGTCCGGCAGAAGTACATGGACGAGTTCCTGAAGAAGGATCTGCATCTCTTCCTCGGCACCACCCAGCAGTGGCACCAGGTGGCCGTGAACCCGTGGGTCATCATCGGCGTCCTGCCGATCCCCGCCGAGAAGCAGCTCGGCCTTTTTTGAGACCACCCGGCCCAGGCGGAAGTCACCCGGCTCCTTCCGTCGAAACCCAACCAAACCCGGTTGAACACGGCATCGCCCTATGATACCGTGCCGCCCTCGACCGCCCGGCCTTGAACCAGGTGACGCATGGATGACCGATGGCTCTCAGTGGACGAAATCTCGGAGTACTTGGGGGTCAGCAAGGACACGGTCTACACGTGGATCAGCGCGAAGGGCATGCCGGCTCACCGCGTCGGTCGCCTGTGGAAGTTCAAGCGCGACGAGGTGGACGACTGGGTGAAGTCGGGCGGGGCGGCGGATCGGCAGGACATCGACTCGGGCGGGAAGGAAGGTCGATGACGGCCCGCGCGCCACAGTCGAAGACGAACGGCGTTCACGCATCGGTGGCAGGACTCGCC
>CAYNOM010000425.1:2719-3911 GCA_964398415.1 uncultured Polyangiales bacterium
TCCGCGCCGTACACGTCTCGGCTGTCTGCGCGCTCGGCGCTGTTCACGGAGCTTCACCAGCTCCTCGATGGTGAATCGGAGGCTCTCCCGTCGGCCGAGTACCGCCGGCGGGTGGTGGAGGAGAACCGCCTCGCCAAACCTTCGAAGGCGGCGCGCGAAAAGCTCTGGAAGGAGCTGAAGGCGCGCTACCGGCTCGACGCCGAGGATCCGCTCTTCGCCGCCTTTTGGGCCGAGTGGACGCGCTGCACCTCGGAGCCCGAGCGCAGCCTCACCGCCTACGTGTTCTTCGCGCTCAACGATCGCCTCGTCACCGACCTCGGCCTTGAGCTGCTCTATCCGCTCCTTCGTCGCGCGCCCGCGGAGCTTCGCCTCGCCGATGTGCTCGCGTTCATCGAGCGAGCCTACCGCGCCCATCCCGAAGCGCGTGCGTGGTCCGATGAGACGCGCGTTGCCGTGGCCCAGAAGTACACAGCGAGCATCCGCGACTTCGGGCTCGCGCGCGGGACGATTCGCAAGACATCAATCCGGCCTGCCCTCTACGGCGCGCCGGTACGCCTTGTCGTGCGGGCGCTGCGTCTTGCGGGTGTAGCGCCTCTCGACATCGTGCAGTCGCCAGCCTTCAAGCTGCTCTGCCTCGACACGACCGAGGTCATCGATGCGCTCGGTGAGATGAACCGCGTCGGCGCGCTGCGATTCCGCATGCAGGGAGACGTCGTCGAGCTCGACGTGAGGGGCGTCTGATGGAGAGCATGTTCACCGCACTCATCGAGCTGCTCAAGACGCCGCTTCGTCATGACCGTGGCGTGAAGACCGACAGCTCCGTCCTGTTGATCTACCCGCCCGACCGCGAGCTCGATTTCCGCGAGCACCTGCTCGACACCTTCGTTCCCGAGCTGGACGCGAAGAACATCCAGTACCGGCTGCTCGACCTCTCCGGGTTCCTGTTCTCTGGCCTGAGCGAGGAGCAGATCGAATCGCTCCAGGAGGACGAGTTCGAAGACTACCGCTGGATGAAGCAGGGCCTCTCCAAGCGAGCTGAGGCAACTCTTCAGGCCCGCCTGACGGAGGAGGCCGCCAAGGTCCCGGGCGGCAACGTCTTCGTGTATGCGACCGTCGCGCTGCATCCCGTCGTGCGGTACGGCGAAGTCCTGCGAGGCCTGCGCGATCTTGAAGCCCGCATTGTCCTCGGCTT
>CAYNOM010000425.1:3921-4129 GCA_964398415.1 uncultured Polyangiales bacterium
TTTCCGGGCGAGGAACGTGGCGGAAAGCTTCACTTCATGAACCAGGCTGATGGCGCCAACTACCTCGCCGTCAAGCTGTTCGCGCGCTGAGGACGAACGATGCGATCGAGGAAGAGAGCCACCACATGACCACCGTTCGAGAAATCATCAAGCGCGACATCGGCGTGAAGGTCGAAGGCGTCGTCAAGGTGTTCGATCGCTCGGCCCT
>CAYNOM010000425.1:4139-6012 GCA_964398415.1 uncultured Polyangiales bacterium
AGCTCGTCCTCGATCTTGTCGGTGACGACGTTCTCACGGACTTCGATCGCTCGGCCCTGGCGAACGAAGTCCGTGAGTACGTCGTCACCGACAAGATAGAGGACGAGCTGAAGCGCATCGTCGACACGTTCACGCAGGTGAGCGAGACGCTCCGGCGCGGCGGTGCCTCGCGCGATGTCGTAGGCATGTGGGTGTCCGGCTTCTTCGGCTCCGGCAAGTCGCACTTCGCCAAGGTGCTAGGCTACCTGCTTCAGAACGACGAGCTCGGAGCCGACGGCGAACGCTGCGTCGACGCGTTCGTGAAGCACCTCTCGGACAGCCAGCGTGGCAAGGACGTTCGCCTGCGGCTCGGCGAGATCAAGCTGAACACGCAGGTCCGCACCATCGCGTTCGAGATCAAGAGCCGCCAGTCGCTAACGAACCCGAACTCCGTGGGAGAGATCCTCCTCTCCGAGTTCTATCGAGACATCGGCTTCGGTGAGAACTTCGTCGTCGCCCGCATCGAGCGTCGCCTGCATCAGCGAGGGCTTCTCGACAAGCTCGCTGAGACCTTCGAGTCGCTCCATGGCGTGCCGTGGCGCAGCGAACAGGGCCGCGACGACCTGATGACCGTTCGTCGGCGCCTCTCTAAGGTGCTGCCGAAGATCGATCCGAAGGAGTACCCGGATGAGCAGTCCGCGCTGCAGGCGCTCACCGATATGTTCCGCCACGAGAAGCTCACGGCAGAAGGCATCGCAGACGAGCTCGTCGCGTGGGTCGATGCACAGAAGCCGGCCGGAGGTAAGTCGCAGCACCTCGTGTTCGTCATCGACGAGATGGGCACCTTCATCGGCGACTCGAACGAGAAGATCGGAGAGCTGAACAGCCTCGCCGAGATGATCGGCAACAAGGGCAAGGGCAAGGTCTGGCTCATCGTCACCAGTCAGCAGGACCTCGAGAAGGTCGTCGACCGCACGAACTTCCAGCCGACCCTCGTCGGGCGCCTGAACGCCCGCTTCGAGCTCAAGCCGCACCTCATCTCCGACGAGATCAACAAGGTCGTCTCGGAGCGCATCCTCAAGAAGCGCCCTGCGGAAGAGGGCGGGCTCAAGGCGCTCTACGCGAAGCACGAGGGTCACATCGCAGATCTCGCCGACATCAAGGCGAGCCGCCGTCTCGCGAGCATTACGGAGCGCTCGTTCATCGACGCCTATCCGTTCCTCCCTCACCAGGTTCGCCTGGCGCAAGACATCTTCGAGGCGCTCTCCGGCTTCCGCATCTCGGGCGGCGTGCGCTCGATGATCGCCGTTGTCATGGAGGCCCTCCAGGACCTCGCCGACAAACAACTCGGCGTGGTCGTCAGCTTCGACCAGGTCTTCGACGCCGTCGAGAACGACCTGCTCTCCCAGGAGTACCTCGGCGCCTCGGGCGTGCGCTCGATCTACGAGTCGGACGAGCGCGTCCCCAACATGCCCGTCGAGTCGTCGCGCGTCCTCAAGGTGCTCTGGCTGCTCCAGCGCATCACCTGGGTGCCTCGTGTTCCCGAGACGCTCGCGAAGCTCCTGGTGCGCGATGTCACCACCGAGATCGCTCCGCTTCGCGTCCAGGTCGAAGCGACGCTCGCCGCGCTTCAGGAGGCTGGCTACGTCGCTCGTGACGAGGCGACCGGTGAGTGGAAGTTCCTCAACGAGCGCGAGCGAACCATCGAGCAGGCCATCCAGGAGATGGTCCGGCCTGGCGGCACGAAGAGCATCAGCATCGCGGCGGTACGGCGCACGGCGCAGCAGCTCTGCAAGGACGAGGTCGTCACACGGAAGAAGCTGGCGAACTTCGCGGTGACTCACGGCGCCACCAAGGTCCCGTTCTCGTTCGGCGTGCATCTCGACGGAGAGGC
>CAYNOM010000426.1:0-6005 GCA_964398415.1 uncultured Polyangiales bacterium
CGTCGCTATCCTGATCGAAGAACGACTCGAGCATGTTGCAGCCGCACACGCCCGGCTCGAGCTTCAGGCGGTCCGTCGGGCACAGGTCGACGCAGTCGGGGCTGCCGTCGCCGTCGCCGTCCGTTTCGGCGGTGCCGCAACCACAGACCAAAGGCGCGACCTTACCCGGGTCGTCCTTGCAACCGTCCATGGGGTCCGGCGTGCCGTCTCCATCGGTGTCGGCCCAGATCTCCACATCGACCTCGTCCACGATGCGCGTCGTGTCGTACACGAGGCGTACGGTGTACGGGCCAGGCTGCAGGTTGCTGAAGGCGTGCGAGCCGCTGGTGACGCTTTGCTTGGGCGGGAACGTGACGGCGAAAGTTGAGACTGCCGTCTCGTTTCCATCGCGATAAAGCCCCAGGAAGGGCTTGCCAGGCTTCGTGACATCGAGATAGCGAACCTCGATGGTGGTGCCCGGCCAGATCTCCAGATTGTCGACCTCGAGCCGCGGGCCCGATTCTTCGACGAGCTGGCTGGCGTCGACAGGGCCGGAATCCGCGCCCGCATTCGCCCCGCCGGCGTCCGTCCCCGCGTCGAGCGCCCTTTCCGTGTCGGGCCAGTCGTTGGTGGCGGCGGGGGTAAGGCAGCGCCCGCCGCCCTCGAGCATGAGCTTCAGGGTCGAGCTGGTGGGCAGGGTCAAAGGGACGCAGGCTTCGGCCACCAACGCTCCCTTGTCGTCTAGGGCGATGGCGCTGAAGGCGTAGGACCCGCCAGGCAGGTCTCCGGGCGCGCTCGGGGGGGCGCCGCCTCCCTTGTTGATCCCCACCTCGTAGACGACAGGGCCCTCGGCGGGACAGTCTCCGGCGGTGATGCGCACGGCGACCTGCTGCGCGCGTGTGCCGTCAGCGCTGCAGGCAAACCCGATGCTCCACGACAGATCGCTCTCGGGCGCGGTGGTGCAGGCCGTCGCACTGCAAGACAGGCCCACCCACATCAGCACGACCTTTTTACACCAATGACGCATCAACGCTGGTTGTCGCGCGTGCCCTGGGCCCTTCGATGCAGCTCAGTGCTGCATGTCGAATCCTGCTCGCTCAGTACTGCCAGGGGTAGAGCGACAGGTAGGTGAGTCGCTGGACGCGTGGGGTGAAGTCGAACTGGGTCACCGTCTGCCCGCCGCGCGAGACCGTGAGTCGAATCGGCTCCGCGCGCACGTTCGCAGCACCTGCCGCACCCGCCGCCGTCGTCTCCTGCTCATCGAGCAGAATCGAGTTCTTGCTGTCGAGGTAGAAGATCTTGGTGTCGATGAGGGCCTTCGAGACCTCGATGCTCACGCCCTCCGCCGGCTCGTCTTTGCAGTCGTACATGCGGGCGATGACGGTGCCCTTGGTCTCGAGGTCGACCACGATGTCGGGGTCGAACTGCATGCCCAAAGTGTCGCCGATGTCGGCGGGCACCATGATCGCGGGGGCGGTTTCGACGTTGACGTCGATCGCGGTGCGGTTCGTGTACCAGTCGACCTTGGCTTGGTTCGTGGCCTCGAGGGTGAGGCGGATCGGCGCGCCCTTTTGAAAGCCGGAGACCGTGAGCAGCGCCGTCTCCTGGTTGTATTCGATGGTGACGGGGAGCGGGGTGTTGCAGCTGGGATCGCCCTGGACGGGACAGGCTTTCACGCGCAAGTCGGGCAGGGCCTTGGAGAACAAGAGGTCGATCACCGTCAGCTCGAGTGAGGCGGTCATCGACATGCTCTCGCGCACGTCGTCCTTACCCACACAACCCCACGTCACGTCGTCGCAGCGCCCCGAGACGCACTCGGCGGTGGCGCTGACGCCGGTGCAGTCCGCCGTCTCCTCGCACTGGGGCGGCTGGCAGCGGTTGCTTTGGCAGATGTAGCTCTCGAAGCCGGCGTAGTGGTCGCAGTCGGCATCGCCTCGGTCGGCCTTGCTGGAGTCGCAGGAGGCGGCGTTGAGGCTGATGCATTGCCCCAAGTCCGTGTTGCACACCTGGCCGTCATTGCAGCCGCCCGCGCTGTCGCACTCGGCAGGCTCGCAGGACTGGGTCTGCGTGCTGCAGAACGACGAGCTGAAGGCGTCGTTTTCATCCTTGGCCATGGCGCGACACTCGGCCGTGGTGCTGCAGGTCAGGCGCTCGCAGAAGCCCTGCTCGCAGCGCTGGGTGGTGGTGCCTTCCATGAGCCGTGCGCAGTCTGAATCCCGCGTGCACTGCTGCCTGTCGGTGTCGAGGCTCAGGCTGCAGGCGGAGGCGAGGATCGACAAAGCCGAGAGGAGCGCCGACGCGAGGGTCTGTCGTTGCATGTCAGAAGTGCCCCCGAGCGAACACGGAGGTGGGGCCAACACCCCACTTCACGCTTACTTGTTTTGTACTCCGGTTGTCGCCCGCAGTGGCGCTTTCTTCGCTGTCGTCCGGCTCCATGAACCACAGCACGACGCCGGCGACGCCGGCTGCGATCGCGAGGCCGCTGAACACGTCCGAGGTGAGCGCCAGCGTGTCGGCGGAGTCGCGCAGGTCGTTCACCTCCGAGCGACTCGATCCCACCACGCCGAGCTTCGCGTCGAGGTCGTCGGCCTTCTTGCCCGCCATGACACCAAGCACGACGGCACCCACCGCCGCAGCTCCTGCACCAGCCCAGGCGCCGATGGCGGCCTTGCGCGTGGTCGACATGGGCGGTGTCTCGGAGACGGGCGTACCCGCCACGCCCGTGACCTCGGGAGCCGTGAGCTCGAGCTTCACCTCGACGAGCTCGCCACCCGCCACGTCGATCACCTGCGTGGCTGTCGAGCCGTCGCGACCTCGGGCGAACACCCGATGGCGTCCGACGTTGACCGGAATCGTGCCATCGAGTGGCGTCGTGCCGATCGCGAGGTCGTCGATCAAGATGTCGGCGCCATCCGCATTGACCGCGATCGAGACGCGTCCCACGCGCTCACGCAGGGCATCGAGCTGGCGCTCCACGTCCTCACGGCGTGCGGCCGGAATGTCTGCGCCGCCGCCCGAAAGATAGCTTTCGTAGCTGAGCGTTGCGCCGAGGTAATCCTGCAGGGCGAGCTTCGTCTGGCCGATGTTGTACAGCAGCCGGTAGTCGGGAAGGATCTCGTTGGCCTTCTCGAACTCGACCAGCGCAGCGCGATACGCGCCCTCGGTGAACAGCTCGACACCGCGGCGGAAGTGGCCGCTCGCCGACTGCTTGGCCTCCTCGCTCGGCTCGGCGCGCGCTGCCTCATCTTGAGCCGATGCGCGGTGCCCCGAGGTCGCAAACTGCACAGCCAGCGAACAGATGAACAGCAGGGAACAGAGGCGCATGCGGCGTGTCCTCACTTCTTCTTTTTGTCTGCGTACGGATCGTCGAGGTCGATCGCGGGCTTGATGCGCGGGGCGGGCACGACGGTGAGGTCGGCACCGGGGGCCATCACGGAGGGCTTGGGCGCTGGGGCCGGTGCGGGCTGAGCCTCGGGCTCGGGAGCGGGCGTCGGTGCGGGTTGGGGCCTGCCACCACCGCGTCGGCCGCCTACCGTAATGCGCGGCTGCTCCTTTTCCTTTTCGAGGACGATCTTGATCTCGCGGTCCTCGTTGAACTGCACGGCCTGCTTGACCGTCGCGTAGCCGGGAGCGCTGGCCTCTACGTGGTGAAAGGCGCCATCCTTCGTGACGTCGGCCTCGAAGGGCACCCTCGGCAGCAAGGCGCCGTCGACCACGACGCGCGCGGTGTCGGGCCACACGTCGACACTGATGTGAACGGTCTCGGCGCGAGGCAGCCCCTGGATCTGGTTTGGCACGTTTTCGGAAGCTGGAGGCTCGGGTGGCGCGACGGGCTCCGGCCCGGGCTCCGGGTTTTGCGGCGCGACCGCGAGCTGCTGCGCGCTCTCATCGGGTCGCGTCGCCAGGAACGCACCGGCGACGATCGCGAGGCCCACGATGCCCACGATCAAGAGCTTCGGCACGCCCGATTTCGGACCTGCGGAGGGCAGGGCGGCCGGTGCCGGGATCGACTTCAAGGTCTCGATCGTCGGCACGCTGTCCCCGCCGAGATCGAGAAAACCGCTCTCGGTGAGATCGACGTCCGGGGGACGTACGCCCGAGGCCGTACGCGTGTGGTTCGGCCCGAGGCGCGGCAGCCCGCCCGTGGTGTCGCCGAGGGGCACGCCTCCGCGCTTCGACGCGATCTGGATCTGCTGATCGACGAGCTTGCGCATCTTGTCGCGCTCGGCCTGAAATGGCGGCGCGATCAACTCGGCCAGCGTCTTCGTGCTGGGCTTGAGGTTCACGCTATCGAGGTACTTCTCGAGGTCGTCGGCGAGCTCGGCGGCGTTTGAATAGCGATCGGCAGGATTCAAGGCGATGGCGCGATCGACGATGTCCGCCAGAGTCTCCGCGACATCTGGCTTCAGGTCGCGCAGCTTGGGCTCGCCACCGGTGACGCGCGTATGAATCTTCGTCACGTCGGCGACCTTGGGGCCTCCCGCGAAGCGACGTCCGCTGATGCCCTCCCAAAGCATCGCCCCGAGCGCGAACACGTCGGCGCGGCGGTCGACCTTGTCGCCGCGCACCTGCTCGGGCGCGATGTAGTCGATCTTGCCCTTGATCACGCCCACCTTCGTCAAGTGCTCGGCGTCCTGCGTCTTCGCGATGCCGAAGTCGAGCAGCTTCACCTGACCGTCGTAGGTGAGAAAGACGTTCTGCGGGCTCACGTCGCGATGCACGACGCCGAGCGGCTCACCGTCGAAGCCCCTGAGGTCGTGGGCGTAGTGCAGGCCCCGTGCGGTCTCGGCGATGATCCGGACCTCTTCTTCGAGCGGTAGCCCTGCGGGCGCGAGGCGCCGCTGCACGGTGCGCAGGGATTGGCCCTCCAAGTACTCCATGGCGATGAAGTAGCGGCCGTCGGATTCGCCAACCTCGTAGGTCTGCACGATGTTCGGATGGCTCAAACGCGCTGCAAGGCGCGCTTCGTCGAGGAACATGTGCACGAACTCGTCGGAGCTCGAAAGCATGTCCTCGCGCAGCGCCTTGATGACGAGCAGCTTGTTGAAGCCTGCGGGCCCGGCCATCAGCGCCAAGTAGACCTTCGCCATGCCGCCCTGTCCGAGCGAGGCGATGAGGCTGTATTTCCCAAGTGTGCTCAGTTTGGGTGCTGCTGCATCCACGGCGTCGTCCAACGTGAACAGGATAGGGCGATTGTGTCGAAGCGTACCAACTTCAAGTTACCCCTGATCCCCGGTTTTTGTCTAGTGTGTCTGTATTGTTTCAGTGAGGTTGTGTGGACCGATGTCGGCGCACGTGCTCGTCCCAATGCCCCTGCATCCGCCATTGTGAACCGATTGGGCCCAAAAAGGCTGCAAGATCCGACGTTCCAAATCCGAAAAGGTGCTACGCCCGCAATGTACATCGTGAGGTTGACGCTGTTTACCTCGGGGGCTAGCCTCCCGGCTGCGTCCAGGCGGGCTTATGTTCGAGTCGATGGCGGACCAAAACGCGCGCGATGAAGCGCACTGGGAGGCGTCCGAAGAGGGCGCTGAATTGCTACGCGAAGGCGAGCGGGATGCGGCTGTGGCAGAGCTTTCGCGCTGCATCACCGAGCAACCCGACAACCCCTACGCACACTACTTTCTCGGCGCGGCCTACTTCGAGCTCCGCGAGCTACCGCGGGCGCTCAAGGCCTACCTGCGCGCCATCGAGCTCAAGGCCGACTACCTCGGCGCACTGCACGGCGCCGGCTGGGTGCTGCACGCCATGGGACGCTATCGCGAGGCTTTGCGGCTCGGGCGCCAGGTGCTCGCGCGCAGCAAAGAAGACCCGGACGCGCTGCACCTGATGGGGCTGTGCCACTACGCCATGGCCGATGGGGCCGCGGCCGCCGCATACCTCGATCGTTTTCTCGCCACCCGTCCCGAGGTCGAGGTGGCGTACGAAGTACAAGGGCTCTTGGAGGTGCTGCGCGGCAAGGCGCAAGACCTGCCCGAGCAGGACGACGACTGAACACGGCTCCCGAGCGGAGCTCCGTGATGGAA
>CAYNOM010000427.1:0-5972 GCA_964398415.1 uncultured Polyangiales bacterium
GAGCCAAGCAGCTTCTCGAAGCCGCGCACTTCCTGGACCTCGCTCCGCAGCCGATGGATCTCGCTCCTCAAACGGTGATGCTGCACGGCGCGATCGAGCGTGACCTCGAGCAGCGGGAAGTCGAAAGGCTTCGTGACGAAGTCGAAAGCGCCTGCGCGCAGTGCGCTCAGTGTCGCGTCGGTGCCCAGCTGGTCTGCGGCGATGATGACGGGAAGATTCGGATGTGACTCTTGGATGCGCGCGCAAAACGAGAAGACGTCCGCCGACTCCGCTTGCGTATCGACGAACACGACGTCGAGCGTGCCGTGCTCTGCCCCAATCCGTGCGGCGTTCAGCTCGGGCAGCGAATTTGCGCTGAACCCAAGGATGCGCAGGGTTTCGCAGGTAGATTCCGCCACACCTGGCTGGTCGGCGACCACCAATACCATCCCTCGTGTCATTTGATGCCCCCCCCGGGGGGTCATCATGTAGCCACAGTTGGCCAGCAGGCAAGGCGATGGACCAACCATACGCGGTGCAAGGTCAGCCTGCGTGGCCCGTGGTGGCGGGCGCAAACACGCGCGCCGATCAACTGTGTTTCGACTGGCTCTTGTGAGACATGCCTCCCTCGCTCTCCTTCTCGAGGCCCGCCGTGAACGCATCGACGTCACGACTCGCTTGATCTTTGGCGTAGCCGTAGCGCTCCTGCAGCTTGCCGAGGAGCATGTCGCGCTTGCCCGCGATGGCGTCGATGTCGTCGTCCGTGAGCTTGCCCCACTTGGAGCGAACGTTGCCTTTGAGCTGCTTCCACTTTCCTTCGACCTGATCCCAATTCATGGTGATTTCTCCTGGCATGGATGCCGCAGCTCCACTGGAAAGCAGGCGCCGTGCCATGAGGTCGTGACGCGAGCTTCTGGCGTCATGTTGCGCGTTGTTCGCAAAACCTCGTGCGCAACGTGTGGCACGCTGCCACGACAGCGCACAGCGGACTGTGGCGCGATGACGCAGGGCTGAGAGACGGCGTGGGCATGCAGCGCGCGCGAGCGCGGTGCACAGGCATGACGCTGCGTGTTCACGCACCTGGCACGAGTCCTGCGATCACTTCTGCAGAAATGCGACCGAGATGGGAAGCCCTCGCGCTGTCGAGAGCTGTATCTCACAGGGAGATGGGTGGAGCTCCCTGAGGTCTGGAGGAGGATGAAATGAAACCCTATTGGCTGGTCCTGCTCGCGCTAGCAGGTGCATGTGCGGGCTATCAAAAGCCCACGGAAGATCTGACGAAGTCAGTCGCGACGGCACGTGGAGCCCAGGAGGCAGGCGCGGAAGAGGTGCCTGAAGCCAAGCTCCACCTCACGCTCGCTCACGAAGAGATCGAGCGCGCAAAGAAACTGATGGAAGAGGACGAAAACGAAGAAGCGCATCGGATGACGATGCGCGCTGCCGCCGACGCCGAGCTCGCCCTCGCACTCGCGCACGAAGCCGCCGCCAAGCGCGAAGCGGAGCAGGCTCGCATGTCGACCCAACAGCGCAAGTCCGAGCTGGCAGTTCAGGGCGAAGCCCTAGACCTAGAATGAGGAGCAGCACATGGACCCGATCAAGATTTCATGGTTGAGCGCGGTTTGCCTGTTGGCCCTGGGCTGCACGCACACCGTCCCGAAGGAGCTCAATGACGCGCGAGCCGCCTACAAGACGGCTTCGAATGGGCCCGCCGGCGAGCTTGCCCAGTCCGACCTGCACGATGCCCACCAGGCGCTCGAGCGCGCCGAGCAGGCGTTCGAGGAGGACGGCGACGACCCGAAGACCCGCGACCATGCCTACGTGGCGACACGCAAGGCCCGCATCGCCGAAGCCCGTGCGCGCACCAAGCTCGCGCAGACCCAGGCGATCGAAGCGCGCGAGGAGATGGATCGCGTGGAGAAGGCCGCCTTCGTCCAGATGCAGGGCGAGCTGTCGAGCACGCAGTCCAGCCTCGCGGGACAGCAGCGCACTCTCGCCGACGAGCGCGCTCGACGCGTCGACGCCGAAGCGCGCGCAGCCCAAGCCTTCGCCGATCTCGCACGCATCGCCGAGGTCAAGCGCGAAGCGCGTGGCACCGTGATCACGTTGCCAGGCGGGGTCTTGTTCGCGAGTGGTAAGTCCGTTCTGTTGCCGAGCGCGGAGGCCAAGCTGACGCAGGTGGCGAACGCACTCGTGACGTCCGATCCAGACTCCACCATGGTCGTCGAGGGCCACACCGACTCGCAGGGGTCCAACCAGTTCAACCAGCGCCTCTCCGAGAAGCGGGCACAGGCCGTGCGCAGCTACCTCGTGTCACACGGCGTGGCGCCCGATCGCATCTCGGCCCAAGGCCTCGGGGAGGACAACCCCATCGCGGACAACGACAATCCCGAAGGTCGCGCCAACAATCGTCGCGTCGAGATCGTCGTGCAACCCACAGCGGGGTCGACAGCGGCCCAGGCCTGAAGCGCAGGCGTCAGCGTGGCTTCGATAGCTCGCCGTACAGCTCGGGCCTGCGGTCGCGGAAGAACCCCATGCAGGCCCGATCTTCGCGGATGCGCGCGAGGTCGAGGTCGGCCGTGATCACGCCCTCGTCGCTGCGGCCGAGCTCGGCCAGCTTGTCGCCGCGGTGATCGCAGATGAACGAGCTGCCGTAGAAGATCTGCCCGCCCTCGTTGCCGATGCGGTTGGCGGCCATCACGGGCATGTGATTGCTGACCGCGTGGCCGATCATCGCGCGCTGCCAGGGATCCTTACTGTCGAACTCAGGCTCCTCGGGCTCTGAGCCGATGGCGGTCGGATAGAGCAGGATCTCGGCGTCCATCAGCGCCATGGCACGTGCACACTCGGGGTACCACTGATCCCAGCAGATGCCGACTCCGATCGTGCCGACGCGGGTTTGCCAAACACGAAAGCCCGTGGCTCCGGGACGAAAGTAGAACTTCTCCTCGTAGCCCGGGCCGTCGGGGATGTGGCTCTTGCGGTAGACGCCGAGCAAAGTTCCGTCGGCATCGGCGATGGCGACCGAGTTGTAGTAGTGCTGGCCGTCGCGCTCGAAAAACGAGATCGGCAGCACGATCGACAGCTCGGCGGCGAGCCTCGCGAAGCGCGCGACCGTACGGCTCGAGGAGAGCGGCTCCGCCCACTCGAAAAAGCGCGGCTCTTCGGTGCGGCAGAAGTAGACGCCTGCGAACAGCTCGGGCGGCAACACGAGCTCGGCACCACGCGCCGCCGCGTCGCGCACCAAGGCTTCGATGCGCGCGGTGTTTTCGTCGTAGCCACCCGAGAGGGCGCACTGAATGGCGGCGACACGGATCGTCATCGTGAGCTGAGCCCCGCGGGTTGCTGCTGCGTGATGCAGTGCAGCGTACCACCTTCTTCGAGGAACACCTTGGCCTGCACGCCGCGCACGGCACGGCTCGGAAAGATGCGACCTATGGCCTGAAGCGCCGCGGCGTCGTGGGGCGTGCCGAAAATGGGCACCGCCACGCTGTGGTTGGCGATGTAGAAGTTGAGGAAGCTGGCGGGCAAGGCGCGCCCGTCGCGACCTTCGACGAGCCCGGGTGACGGTAAGGTCACGACCTCGAGCCCCTCGCGCTGCAAGGTCTCGTGGATCTCCTCGAGCACCTCGTAGTTGGGGTCGTCCTTCGACGTGGCGCGCATGCAAGCCACGCGACCGGGTCCGACGAAGCGCGCGATGTTGTCGATGTGGCCGTCGGTGTGATCGTGGAGCAAGCCCTGGTCGAGCCAGATCACGCGGCTTGCACCGAGCGCATCCAAGAGCGCCTGCTCCGCAGCATCCTGCGAGAGCGAAGGATTGCGGTTGTCGTTCAGCACCACGGCGCGTGTGGTCATGCACAGCCCTTCGCCATCGCTCTCGACGCCCCCGCCCTCACACACGAGCGTGCTCGCGTAGGCCGGCAGATCGACGAGCGCTTGCACGCGCTCGGCGACCTCCGTGTCCCCGGGATAGGTGTACTTGTCACCCCAGCCGTTGAACACGAAGCGCACGCTCGCCACGTGCCCCTGAGCATCCTCGAGGAACACCGGCGCCACGTCACGCATCCAGATGTCGCCGAAGCGCACGACGTGAAAGCGCGCGCGCAGACCGGACAGCGCTCCCTCGGCCTCGGCGAGGGCCGCGCGATCCTGCACCAGCACCTCGAGCCGCTCCCCGGGCGTCTGGCGCGCGGGCCGCGCGATGGCTCGGCACATCTCCGTGAAGGCCGTCTGCACGGCGGACAGCTCCGGCCACAGCTCGGGGTCGGAAGGAAAGGCCACCCAGCACGCTCGGTGGGGGGCCCATTCACCGGGCTGTCGAAAGCCCGCTTCGCGTGGATGGCTCGTCATGGTACCGCGGCGCCGGACGTAGCAAGGGAGCGCGGAGCGGTAAAGGCCGCTGCGTGCGAGCCCGCGCGTCGGCCGCGCACGGTATCGCACCCCTGTCCACGATCACCCTTGTGCTCCCCGCAATTGAGGCTTTCTCGACGTCACTCTGATGGCGAGCCCGGTGTCTGCACATGCAGAATGAGGCACGCAGAGGTTTTCATGCAGATTGGCAACGCGATGATTGCGGTCCCGCTGATGCTCGCAGCACTCGGCTGCGGCGATGGCTCGAGCGCGGTGTTTGGGGACGGCGGCGCGAGTCCGGGCGACCCCAATGGGCCTGGCTCGGGCGACGGTTCGGGCGGCGGCGGTGCGGGCTCCTGTCGGGATTGCGCCGATTCGAGCACCGGCACCCCGTCGGGCGGCGCCTGCAGTCTGGTCGATCTGATCATTGCGGTCGACGCGTCGAGCAGCATGACCGAGGAGCTCAAGGCCATGCGCACCGACATCTTTCCCGCGTTTGCCGAGCGCCTCGCTCGCGTGGGCAAGGGCCTCGAGAACTTCCGCGTCGCCACCATCGACGCATGCCCCAATCCCGCCACCTACCACACCCGCGGGGCACGTAACGCATGCAACTTCTCGAGTGGCGAGGCGTGGATCGATAGCACTTCGCCCGACCTCGAGAGCGAGTTCGCCTGCGTGGGCGATATCTACGAGGACGACGTCGAGTGCTCGGGCAGTAACGATGACGAGCAGCCGGCCTCGGCGGCCGCAGCCTCCCTCGAGCCACCCTTCGCGAACAACGCGAACGAGGGCTTCTCGCGTCCCGACGCACTGCTCGTCATCCTGGCCATCACCGACGAAGACGAGCAGCCGACCGGCGCCGCGAGGTCGGCGCAGCAGGTGTTCGAGCGCATCGTCGCGACCAAGGGAGACGTCTCGCGCGTCGTGTTCATCGGCATCGGCGGCAGCCGAAGCTGCGAGGGCGTCTACGGGTCCGCGGCAGAGTCCGTGAAGCTGAAGAACATCACGCAGCGGTTCATCGATCGAGATCGCGGCGTGTGGCACGACCTGTGTGTCGGCCAGATCGAAGACAGCCTCGACGAAGCGTTCGCGGTGATCAATCGGGCGTGCGACGAATTTGTGCCCGTGATCTGAAGAGCTGACGCGAGGGCCGAAGCTCACATGCGAACGGGCTTCGTGGGGGTGACGAAGTCTTTCCAGTGTCGAATCAGGCCGTCTTCGAGGACGAACACCCCCACGACCGGAAAGAACCACTCGGTGTCGCCGTCGAACACGAACGTGTCGTGGCGCTCGTTCGTGACGATCTTGCCCATGCCCTGGGTACGGACGATCTCGAACTCGACGCTACGCGTGCTCTCCAGGAATGGCCCGAGCGTCTCGATCAGCTGCGCCTTGCCTTGGACGACGATGGCGTTCTCGGCATCCCACATCTGATAAAAGATGTCATCGGCGACAAAAGGGAGAAGCGCCTCGACGCGCCGCTCCGACCAGGCCGCGCAAAAGCGCGTCACGAGGTCGATGTTCTGGCGCTCGAGCTCAGCAAGGGAAAGCGTCGTCACGAAAGGCCTCCAAGGCACATCTCGTGACCCAGCCCTGCCCCCGGGGCAAGGTCACGCGCCTCGGCCCCCGCACGCGGGGCGCCGTGA
>CAYNOM010000428.1:0-5917 GCA_964398415.1 uncultured Polyangiales bacterium
CCAGCGCGGTGGCCGGCGAGGGACTGCCACTGTAGTCCGGATCGTCGACGTTTCCTGCACAGGCCACCAAGCTCAAGCTAACCCACACCCAAAGCGCTGCTCTCATCGAGCTCCTCCCAGTGAGGCCACCCGTCGAGGCCCCGTCCGAGTGATGGTCGTCACGCTACCCGAGTGCGTCGCGGAGGTTCCGTCGGAAAACGCACAGGGATGTGAGTTTGTTGAGCCGATAGAAAGGCGTTAAGGCACGCGCGTGTTTCGCTGGAACGCGCGTTTCCTTTGCGGGTGTAAATTTCGACGACAGCGCCGGGTTCGGGTCGCGCTCAATGCGCGAAATCAAACGCGTCAGTCTCGACTCGGCCCGCCCTGCTTCTCGAAGCGGCCACGCACGTAGGCGAGCACTGCGCGGATCTCGGCTTCGCTCAGCACGGGCCCGTGGGCGGGCATGGTGGCGCTCGTGCCGCGCTTTCCGTCGCGCACGGAGATTAGGAGCTCGTCATCGCTCTTCGTCGCGAGCGGGCTGTCGACCGCTCCGAGGTCGGCCCCGGTGACACCGCCATTGCCACGTCCATCTACGCCGTGGCAGCTGATGCAATAGCGGCGGTAGGTGCGCTCGGCGGGGTCTTCGCTCGGTAAGCTCTTCTCGAGCTCGGCGCGCGACAGGGGCCACTGATCAGTCGAACGCTCACTCGAGGTGTTGCACGAAGCGAGCATCGACGTGGCGGCGAGGGTTGTAGAGGCGAGGACGAGGACACGCGTGTTCATGCGACGGCCTGGGCGACGGTCTCGCTGGCCCAGGAGGCGAGCCCGTAGATCGAGAGCTGAGGGTTGACGGTGAGCGAGGTGGGAAAGACCGAGCCGTCGATGACGAACAGATCGTCGAAGCCGTGGTGCCGCAAGCTTCGTGAATCGACGATGGTGAGCTTTTCGTTCGTGCCCATGGCGCAGCCGCCCATCACGTGGGCGACGAACACGGGCACTTGGCAGGGGCCGAAGGGGGCCTTTTCGATCAGGCTCTCGACCTCGCTCGGCGTGCGCGCGTACAGGGGGTGGCCCGAGAACACCTGCTTTGCGCCCCCCGCGAGCTGCAACAGCATGGCGTTTTTCGTGGCCGTTCGCAGGCCCTCGATCAGGCGCTCGGTCCACTTGTAGTCGACCCGGGGCTGTCCGTTTGGTTTCAACAGCACATGGGCACCCTCGTCGGGGTCTCTCACGTCGAAGCCGTCGTGGAGCAACACGCCCGTCATGCTCATGTAGGCGAGAAGATCCATCATGGCCTGCTTCTCGGCGCCGAAGGACGGAACGAAGCTGCCCGAGCCCATCGGAAACATGGGTGCGCCCTCGAGCAGCATGCCCATCTTGTCCGGGCCCCGCTCGACGAACTCATCGCAATGCACGTACTGGGGAGAGCCGACGAAGGGGTCGATGCGCTCGGGGTGAACGCCCACGACACCCACCGCGGGATGCAGGAAGGTGCGCATGCCCGTACGGCCATTGGCGTCGACGCTCGAGCGCAGGAGCAGCGCGGGGGTGTTGATGCCCCCGGCGGCGAGCACCGTGATCTTGGCCTCTACCGTGAGCGTGATGCCATTGGGCTTGTCGGTCTTCGGGTCGCGCATGCGTGCGATCACGCGCTTGCAGCGGCGGCCGCTCTTCACCACGCCCTCGGCCCAGGCGTTGGCGTAGAGGTCTGCACCGGCCTTCACCGCCTCGGGCAGCATCGTGACCAGCATGCTCTGTTTCGCATCGATGGGGCAGCCCAGGCCGCAGTAGCCCGTGTGCGCGCAGTCCTTCACGTTGCGGTGGAGCAGATCGGCCTTCCAGCCGAGCTTTTCGGCGCCGCGCCAGGTGACCATGTTGTTCTTGTTCACCTGCTCGAGGCGCATCTGCACGATGTTGAGGCGCTTCTCGATCTGCTCCCAGTGCGGCACGAGGGCTTTGTGGCTGACGCCTTCCACGCCGAGGTGCTCATGCCAATGATCGAAGACGCGCTCGGGCGTGCGAAAGCAGGTGGTCCAATTGACGACCGTGCTGCCTCCCACGGCGCGTCCCTGCACGATCTGCATGCTGTGATCGGCCGTGGTGCGCGCGCCGGCCTCCTGATAGAGGCGCGGGATCATGTGCGCTTCGTGCATGTCGAAGGTGTCGCTCGTATGAAACGAGCCCTCCTCCAGGACCACGACGCGCTTGCCCTTCGCGGCGAGTCGCTGCGCGACGTGCGCGCCGCCCGCGCCCGAGCCGACGATGCAGACGTCGCAGCTCACGGTCGTGTCTCGTTTGACGTCGGCACCGGTGTAGATGGGCATGCTCAGCCTCCTTCGTGGCGCGGGCTCGCACGCAGGGCGTCGAGGTCGACGAGGTTGTCGGCGTAGGCTGTGCGCAGGCCGGACAAGGACGGCGGCCCCGGGTAACCCATGCGCTCCCAGGTGCGTGCGTCGCCGAAGTACAGGGCCATCACCAGCGTGCTCAGGGCGCGGTACACCGTCCGTCGAAAGCCGATGCGCGAATCGCGCCAGCCAGCGAGAGCTCGGTCTTGCTCGTCGGCGCTGAGCTGGCTGAAGGGCCGTGCTCGCTCGAGAAACAGGGCGCCCGTGAGGCCGTTCTCGAACACCCGCAGCACCGTCTTCAGCCCCTCTTGCGCATCGACTTCGGCGCTTGCGATCAGGGCATCGGCGGTCTGGGCGACGCCGAGCGCGGTGGCCCCTGGCGCGCCCGGCCCGAGCTTTGGGCACAGGCGATCGGCGACGGCGACGAGCACGGCGTACTCATCGGCGCTCAGCACCGACAGCCCCTGCGCTGGCTTGACGGGCTTGGTGCCTTGCAGCGCGAGGCCGACGCTCGAGAGCGCTACGACGCCCACGCCCACGAGGCCGGTCCTGAGCAAGGCCCGGCGCGACAAGGAACGAACGGCGTCGTCAGCAGCCATGGCTCGCAGTCTGTCCGACGGGCACGCGGGGTCAACCGACCGCGTGGACCCCGTCAGACGCGTGGCGCGAGGCCGCGAATGAACGCTTCGATCGTGTTCCAGTCGGCCGCGGTGGGCAGGCTGACGATGGGCAGGTCGATGCCGTACTCGCGGCGACGACGCATCTCCTCCACGCAGTACTCGGGCGTGCCCGCGATGGTCAGCGCGTCCACCATCTGATCGGTGACCGCCTCGGTCGCGCGGTCGCGCGTCTCCTTGTTCGCGTAGAGCTCGACGATCTTGGCGCACTCGTCGCGATAGCCGAAGCCCTCGAGCAGCTCCTTGTAGTACTCGCCCATGCCCGCGACGTAAAAGGCGATGATCTCGCGGCTCTTCTTGCCACCGCTCTTGCCCGTGGGGATCACCGTCGTGAAGGGCGCGATCGTGATGGCGCTGGGATCGCGGCCCGCGCGCTTGGCGCCTGCGTCGATCCAGGCGCGGCCCTGCTTGAGCTCCTGATAGGGCCAGAACGTGGGAATCCAGCCGTCGGCCAGCTCGCCGATGGTCTCGATCGACTTCTGCTTCAGCGCGGCCACGTAGATCGGCACATCACGTCGCGGCAGGTTCATCTCGAGCGAGAACGGGCGATAGTCGTGCATCTCGGCCCCCACCTCGTTCAGCTTCTTGCCGGCGAGCAGGCCCTTGACCACCTTGACCATGTCCTTCCAGCTCGTGAGCGGCTTCTCGAACTTACGCCCGTGGAAGCCTTCGATCACGCGCTGGCCGCTCGTGCCGATGCCCAGCATCAGGCGGCCGTTGCTGATCTCGTCGAGGGTGGCCGCGGTCATCGCGAGCAGGGCGGGCGAACGGCTGTAGATGTTGACGATCGAGGTGCCGAGCTTGATGTTCTTCGTCTTCACCGCGATCTCGGTGAGGAGCGTGAACGCCTCGTAGCCCCACGCTTCGGGCAGCCAGAACGAGTCGTAGCCGAGGTCGTCGGCGAGTTGGGCAGCTTTGACGTAGGTCTCGCGATCGTACTTCTTCCAGAACGGCATGATGCCGATGCGCTCTTGCATGGTCTTTCCTTCGGTGGGCTACTCGGCCTAATGAGCGGTCCGGGTGCGCTGGCCCTGGCTTAACATCGTTCACTGTGGCCCGCTACATGCCGAGCGGTAGCTCACAGCTTGCAGGCACGAGCCGCGTTGGACAGGCACTTGGCCGTGCGTTCAGCCGTGGTAGGAGAGGGCAGGTGGGGGGCACGTGAACGGCGGCGCGGCGATGCTTCAGCGGATGGTGCTTCCTGGCCTCGTGTTTGGGCTCGTGCTGTGTGCATTCGCGATCGAAGCGCACGCCCAGGCCGAGCTAGGCGAGGGCGCGACCGTGCTCAAGGATGCCGCAGTGCTCAGGTGGTGGGCCCAGGAGCCCACATCCCAACGCAATCGGGTGAACGCCGCGGCGCTCTCGGAAGAGGTCAGCAACGAGTTGCTCGTGGCCCTGCAGGGCGTTCGGGGCTGTGAGTGCTTTGCGCGTCGGCTGCGTTGGGTCTGGGCCCTGCCCCGTCCGCAGGACAAGCTCCACCCTGCCATCGTCGTCGCCTTCGACGATCCGCTCCGCGATCCCAGCGTCATCGTCACCTACCGTCGCTTCGCGTTGCTGCGCTTCGATGCGGGCCGCTACGTCGTGGCGGGGGTGTTGAGCCTCAATCGTCCGTCGCTCGCCAGCGACGGCGGCCTCGACGTGCGAATCCTGCCGCGCCGCGACTTCGACACCGACGGGCAGCTCGACATCGCCATCGCCTTCGAGGAGCGCATCGCCGAGCAGGCGAGCTGCGGAGTGTTGCGTTTTCTGAGCGGCAGCGGCAGGGCTGACTTCGAGCCGAACGATTGCTCCCTCGCGCGTGACCCCGCGCTGGTCGTCAGCTCATCTGCAGCAGCACCTTGAGCACGCCCGGCTCGCCCGCGCGCGCCAAGGCGCGCACGCCCTCTTCCAGCTCGAAGCGCTCGTGGATGAGCGGGCGGGGGTCGATGCGACCGCTGGCCATGGCGCGCAGGGCCGGGCCGAAGGGGCCACAGCGGGAGCCCACGAGACTGAGCTCGCGAATCACCACCTGGTTGAGATCCACGGCGGGGCTCTCGCGCTGGGTGGTCTTCAACACCAGCGTGCCGCGGGGCTCGGTGAGCTCGATGGCGCGGGCGAGGCCCTCGGGGTTTCCAGTGGCCTCGACCACCACGCCGTAGGTGTGCAGCGGGCTGTCCGGCAGCGCGAACGTGCGCACGCCGTGGGCCCTCGCGATAGCGAGCTTTGGCTCGTGGCGACCCAGCATGTGTGTGTCGCAACCGACGTGGGCGAGCACCATCGCGCACAGAAGGCCCAGGCGACCGTCGCCGAGCACGAGCGCCCGGGTGTTGGGGCCGATGTGCACCTGCTCGAGGATCTCGAACGCCGCGGCCAAGGGCTCGGTGAACACGGCCATCTCATCGGGTACCTGCGCGGGTACCTCGATCAAGTTGTCGAGGGGCAGGGTGAGGTACTCGGCGAAGCAGCCGTCCTTCGCCTTGATCCCGAGCACGCTGCGCGTGTCGCAGTGGCGCGAGAGCCCTGCCTTGCAGCGAGCGCAGCTACCACAGCCCACGTTGATCTCGCCCACCACACGGCGGCCGATCCAGCGCGCGTTGGGCGATGCGACCACCTCGCCGACGAACTCGTGGCCCAGGACACCCCGAAAACCCATGTAGCCCTTGGCGAGCTCCAGATCGGTCGCGCATACGCCCGCAAGGCGCACCTGGACCAACGCTTCGTGTCGCTCGCGCGAAGGCGCATCGATGTTTCGGAGCTCAACTCCGTCGTTCAGGGTCAGGGCACGCATGGCCGGAGCATAGACGCTTCCGCGCGGTTTCCACGCCGTTGCGAAGGGTTTTCTGCGCTGCATGAACGCGCGCCCGCTCGCCCTGTGACGGAAAACAGAAAGGCCTCGCATCACTGCAAGGCCCTTCGAGGGTGGGTCATGTAGGACTT
>CAYNOM010000429.1:0-5908 GCA_964398415.1 uncultured Polyangiales bacterium
CCTGCTCGTAGTACTGCACGAGCAGCTGGTTGTTGAGTCGGTTGGGCTCCACGGGCACCGGGCCCATGTCTTCGGCGAAGACGAAGAGCGAGCGCAGGGTTTCGTCGTTCAAGTAGCGCAAACCGTCGAGACCGAGCTGCGTCGGCTTGTCGAAGGGCGCGCGCTTTGCGAGCACGTAGCCCCACTCGCCAAAGGCCGGCACGGGCGCGTGATAGGGGTGCGTCGACAGCCCCGCCGCGCGCATGGTCTCGACCACGCACCAGAAGCTGTTTCGCGCGAACAGGGGCGAGGTGCTCTGCACGGCCACCACGCTGTCTTCGTGCATGGCCTTCTGGAGCAGGTGGTAAAACCACGTCGTATAGAGCTTGCCCAGGGAGAAGTTGTTGGGGTCGGGAAAGTCGACGAGCAGCACGTCGTAGCGATCGTGCACGTCGCGGTCGAGCCAGACCATGGCGTCTGCGGAGATCACCGTCACGCGCGGATCGTGGAGCGCGTCGTGGTTGAGCTCGCGCAGCAGCTCGCTCTCCTTCGCGAGGCGGGTGATCTCGGGATCGAGGTCGACCAAGGTCACGGCCTCGACGTCGGGATACTTGAGGATCTCGCGCATCGCGAGCCCATCGCCGCCCCCGAGCACGAGCACGCGCGTGTGACGCTGCGCGGCGGCAAAGGCCGGGTGCACCAGGGCCTCGTGGTAGCGATACTCGTCTGCCGTGGAGAACTGCAGGTTGCCATTCAGAAAGAGCTGATGGCTGCCATTGCCGCGCGTGAGCACGATGCGCTGGTAGGGCGATTGCTCCGCGTACACGATCGTGCCCGCGTACATGCCCTCCTCGGCGAGATGGGTGATGCGATCGGCCGACACGAACGCCGTGAGCAGCACCGCGAGCAAGAGCGCGCCGCGCGCGCGCAAGCGTAGGCGGTCTTTCTCGGAGATACGATCGGCGAGCACCCAGGTGGTCAGCATGCCCACGGAGGCGTTGAGCATGCCGAACAAGAGCGACGTGCGTACGAGCCCCAGGGTGGGCACGAGCAGCAGCGCAAACAAGAGCGAGCCGATCAGCGCGCCCGCGTAGTCGAAGGTGAGCACCTTGGCGACCAGGTTGTCGAAGTCGACCTCCTCGCGCAGGATCCGCATCAAGAGCGGCAGCTCGAGCCCCACGAGCGTGCCGACCGCGACGACCATGCCGTAGAGCAGCACGCTGAAGAACTGGGCGTGACCGAAGGCCACGAACAGGATCGGCGCGGACGCCCCTCCGACGAGCGCCGCGGCGAGCTCCACCTCCACGAAGCGCTGGGCGAGACGCTGCTTGACGAACTTCGACAGGTACGCGCCCAAGCCCATCGCCGACAGGTACACGCCGATGGTGGTCGAAAATTGGGTGACCGAGTCGCCGAGCACGTAGCTCGCGAGCGCGCCCGCGATCAGCTCGTAGACGAGCCCCGCCGTCGCGATCACGAGGACCGTCATGTAGAGCAACAGGGGGCGGCGAGACGAGGACACGGCGGTACGACTTTCGTGCGCGTGGGGCGGGCGTCAGCCGTGAAGCGCAGCAGAGACGATCATGGCGATACCGATGATCACCGCCCCGATCACGATGCCCACGGCGGTGTTTTGGTCTTCCTCGATCTCCTTGCGGAGCGAGAACGGAGCGAGCTTATGCAGCACATAGAACGTGACGAGGAAGAAGGCGACGCCAACCGTCGTGAACACGACGGCGGACACGACGCCCTGCATCAGCACATCGAGCTTCAGTTCCATCACTTTCCTCCGAGGTAACCCGTCGTCCAGAAACTAGGGCGCGCCGCACGTACACCTCCGGCGGCCATCGCTGCCGCGGGCGGCTTGGGCTCGCTTCGCGCATTGGAGAACACGTGGCCGCCGCTCACCACGTAAAAATAGGCGCCGATGACGCAGAAGCCGAAGAGGAAGTACGCAGCGCTCTTGAGCATGGTGGTCCGTCAGGGGTTCGCGTTTTCGCGTCGCTTCGCCTCGAACGCGGCACGGCGCACCAGGCTGAAGAGAAAGGGCAGGGTGATGAGCAGAAACGCGCCGCAACAGCACAAGGGGCTGCGCGCGCCTTCGGTGATGCGCAGCGTGGCCTGGGGCGCGATGGCCGCTGCGCTCTCAGGGTAGGCATTCCACGAGGGAGAAACCCTGAGGACGTGGCGGCCAGCCTTGAGCCGTCCGTAGTACTCGGTGCTGCTCGTGTCGCCCTCGCTCCAGCTCTCACCATCGGTCACGCCCTGGTAGTGCTCGGTCATGATGTCGAGCTCTTCGAGCGTGTCGCTGGTCTCGTTGAGCAGCGCGGTTCCGACGTGAACCCAGCCGTTCGCCAGATTGGTTTCGAGCTCGACGCTGAGGGTGGTGGGCGCGCGGCTGATGTCGAAGGCAGGCAAGAACGTCACGGGTGGGCGCTCTGCGAGGCCCGCGCTGATGGCGGCTTCGGAGGGAGGCAACGCGATGGCGCCCTCGTGCACGATGCGCGTCTCGCGCCCCAGCTCGTGCACGCTGGCCACGAGCAGAAGCAACACGGCGAGGATGGCGAACACGATGGCAGGCAGCGTGGGGCTGTGCGGGTTCGGCTGGCATGGGCCGACCCCGATGGGCTCGGGCGGGCGTGTCTTGACCCCGAAGGCCTTGAACAGCGCCTTACTGTCGACGTACTCGCCTTCAGACCAGTTGATCTCGCCGTCGCTCTCCTCGCGGCTCAAGATGCGCGGCGGGGCGATGTAATCGACCGTGCGTGAGCTGTCGCCAACCTTGACCTTCCAATAAAATTCGCCGATCACGTGCTCGACCACGGGCGAGCCTGCCGCAAAGCGCTTGTAGGTTCGACCCTGGTAGGTCGCGGTGGCGTGGGTTTGCTTCACCGACGCGAGCCCGATCGGCGCGACGTGCACGAAGTGGCGATTGTCTTCGACGAGCCAGGTGTAGCCCCCTTCGCCGTGCAGGAGGTACTCGCGCCACCTGAAGCGCTCGCCCTCGATGTCGACGTAGCGCTGCATGAAGCCCACCACGAGCCGCTTCGCGCCGAGCAGCTCGCCCTCGGAGCCGAGCGGGAGGTAAGGCCGCATCTTGGGCGGATCGAGCTGCGCGAGGAGGCGTAGGTTGCCCTGGGTGGGATCGAGCAAGGCGCCGCAGGCAGCGCAGGCGCAGCGCTCGGTGGTCTCGGGCACGAAGATGGGAACCGGATTGCCGCAGGTGGGGCAGCTCAGCTTCTCGACCGCCACCCGTTCGGTGGCACGCGGGCCGAGGGCGGTCTTCTTCAGCGCGAGCTCGTTTGGCGCGAGCACGCGTCCCGCGAACAGCTTGGGCGGCTCGCTCCCGTCGCCGTAGTCGAGCGTCGCAAAGCCATGACCCTCGGACGACAAATCGACGTAGCGCCCTGACGAGAGCGGCACGGCGGCGAAGGGCAGCTCGCCCTCGGCAGAGATGAGCGCGCTGCCACCGCGTTCGGCCACGACCCATTCGATGCTGCCCGTGCCCGCGAGCACGCCACGTGAGCCAGGGCTCATGGCGTCCCAGGTGGGCAGGCCAGCGCCGTCGCGCTCGAAGGTGAGGTACCACTGCCCCTGAGCGCGTGCGAGCCAGGCCCACTGCCCATCGGAGAACGCGATGTACCACTCGTCCCACGGACCGCGCCCGTGATCGAGCTGCAGACGGCCCATCACCTCGAACGACTTGCCTGCGATCGAGCCGCTGTCGCCCACGACCAGCGGCGGCGCGGTGGGCACCAGATCCGCGATCTTGCCCAAGCTCGTCAGGTCGCGATCGCTTCGCACGACGGACGCGCGGCAGTAGCCACACACGAGCGCATGGGAGGAAGCGAGCTTCCATTCGATCGGTGCCCCGCAGTTTGGGCACTCGGCTTTGCGACCCCCGTCCACGCGCGGAGGTTCTACCACAGGCGAGTCAGAGACGTCGGGAGATCAGGCTCTGTTTGCGCAGCTCCTCGAGGAACGCGCCTTCCTGCTTCGCCATCGCTTGGTCGACCATGTCGCGGTAGAGCTCGGCCTTGACGTCCTCGTACTTCGGCACGCCTTCGCCGCCCTCCTTGCGCTCGCGCAGATAGAAGATGTGAATGCCCGCGGGGCCGCGCACCGGCTGACTTATCTGGTTGGGCTCGAGCTCGATCAGCGCTTCGGACAAGGCCTCGGGCAGGTCTTGCTTTTGCACCCAACCGAGGTCGCCACCGCCATGCTGCTCGATCGCGGCTTCGAAGTTTTCCTGGGTCAGCGTGCCGCGCAGGGCCTCCGCTTCGCTCTTCACCTGGGCCAGCGCGGTGGCGCTCGCGGCTTCCACCGGCATGAACACGTGCGAGACGAGAAAGCTCGCCGAGCGCCGCGCCTTGCGCACCATCTCTTCGTACTTCGCTCGGACGTCGTCTTCGGTGAGGTTGATGCGGCTGCGCACCTTTTGGTTGACGACCTTGAGGCGCAAGAGCTGGCGGCGCACGTCGCTCGTGTACTGCTCCTTCGTGAACCCCTGCGCCTTCACGGCCTCCCAGAAGCCGGCCTCGTCCAGGCCGCTCTGACGCTTGACGTTGTCGATCGCGCGATCGACATCGCTGCTCGACACGCCCACGCTCAGCTTGCGCGACTCTTGCTCGAGCAGGCGTTCGTCGACGAGTTGGGTGAGCAGCTCGTCGTAGAGCTGCTTCAAGAGGGCCATGCGCTGCATCTCGGGGGCCTGCATCACGCGCGGCAAGAACGGAGAAGCGCGCGTGCGCAGCTCGCTCAACAGCAGCGCCTCGCCGTTCACCACCGCGACGATGCGCTCGATGATCTCGCCCTCATCGGCGGCACGGGCGCTCACCGCCCAGCACAGCACGAGCGACAGCCACAACCCGGCACTTCTCCCGCGCCGCATCATGGATGGGCCGGATGGGTGGGCTCGGGGCTGCTCTCGGGCAGCTTCACCTGGGCGAGCACGGCGGGGTTCTCTTCGATCTTGGCGGCATCGCGCAGCGACTTGACGAAGCTCTCGATCGCCTGCTCGCGCTTCTCGCGCCACAGCTTGTGCTGGATCGGGCGGCGTGCGTGCTCGAGCGTGCGGGCGAGCTCCTTGCGCTTGCCCATCAGGCGCACGATGTGAAAGCCCTGCTCGCTCTTCACGAGCTCGGGAGCCACCTCGCCGATCTTGTCGAGCTTGAACGCGGCCTGTGCCACGGCGTCGGGCACCTCGGGATCACCCTCGACACGCTGGCCCGGAAGCGAGAAGAACTGCAGGTCGCCGAACCGGTCTTTCGTGGCGGCGTCTTCGCTGTGCTTGCGCGCGAGGTCGCGGAACAGGGCGTTGTCCTGCTGATTGTCGAGCACCTGCTTCAGGATCTGCTTGGCCTTGGTCTCGTCCTTGAGCAGGATGTGGCTCGCGCGCATCTGAGCGGGCTTGTTGAACTCCTCTGGATGCGCCTTGTAATAGGCCTCGATCTCGGCATCGGTGATGTCGGCCAGCTTGACCTTGTCCTCGAACTCGGACTTCATCATCTGCTGGATCATCACCTGCTTCTTGGTGCGGATGACCTCGTCGTCCTTGTCGAGCCCGCGGCGCTGGGCCTCCCGTGCGAGCAGCTCGAACTTCACCATCTCGTCGAGCAGCTCGCGCCTGCGCTCGGGCGACGACCAACGCGCTCGCAAATAGGGTGACTTCTGCGCCAGCTCCTCCGCGAAATCGCCCACCGTGATGGTGCTGTCACCGATCTGGACGAGCGGCTGCGTCGCCTGCTCGGCGGTCAATCCGTGACGCGTCTCGGTCGCCTTGGTCTCGACGGCGGTCTTCTGTTCTTTGCTGCCGCAGGCACTCCAGAGGAGGCCCGCCGAAAGCGCACCGGCGATGAAGGTTTTTCGCTGCATAGGCGGTAGTTTAGCCCCAGGTTGGCGTTCTTGCGCAGGTACCATGCCCCCCGTC
>CAYNOM010000430.1:0-5907 GCA_964398415.1 uncultured Polyangiales bacterium
AGCTTGGAGAAGGTCTCGCGAAAGAGGGTGTCATGGGGCCCCGACATGCGTGCTGAGTAGCAGCGTCGCCGGGACTAGGGCGTTCACAGTGGGGTGAGCGCGAGGCTTACGGTGGGGTGATCGCGCGGACCTGCGTACCGTGACGCTCCCCATCGCGTGCCTCGACGCGCGGTGCCACCGCCGGCATGCTTTCGCGCGTGGTTGGGAGTCCGCCTTCAGGCGGGCTCGCGCCTAACCCAGAGAAACGGAGCCCACGATGATCGATCACGTCTCCCTCGGCGTCCGTGATCTCGCACAGAGCGCACAGCTCTATGCGGCGATGCTCGGTGCCCTTGGCCATGTTCAGCTCGTCTCACAGGAGCGCACCGTGGGCTTCGGCAAACGCTACCCCGAGCTGTGGCTCAACCTGCGCCCCGAGCTCGTGCGCGTGAAAGACAGCGGGACGCACGTGTGCCTGCGCGCGAGCAGCAAGCAAGCTGTCGACGCCTTCTACCAGGCCGCGCTGAGCGCTGGCGCCCGCGACGCTGGCGCGCCCGGGGTCAGGCCAGAATACGCCGACGTGTACTACGCGGCGTTCGTGCTCGATTTCGACGACAACCTGGTCGAAGCGGTGACGTTTCTGCAAGCGGAGCCCCGAGCTACACCGCCGGCGTCGAGTTGAGCGCGCTGATTACCCTCTGGCACGTCCGTGTACTACGGTGGCGCTGACCCGGGTCACGGGACGACAGTACACAGAGCCCAAGGCTCATGGAGACGGAAGTGGGAACGGACGCCATTCGCAGGGTCGAGCACGCCATCGACGAGATTCGCGCGGGGCGCATGGTCATCGTGGTCGACGACGAAGACCGCGAAAACGAGGGCGATCTGGTGATGGCCTCCGAGAAGGTCACGCCCGAAGCCATCAATTTCATGGCGAAATACGCCCGAGGCCTCATCTGCATGACGCTCACGGGCGAGCGCGTGCAGCAGCTCGCGCTGCCGATGATGGTCGAGGACAACACTGCCCAGCGTGGCACGGCGTTCACGGTCTCCATCGAGGCGCGCCACGGCGTGAGCACGGGCATCAGCGCCGCCGACCGCGCCCATACGATCCTCACCGCCATCGGACCCGATGCGCGTCCCTACGACATCGTCAGTCCCGGTCACGTGTTTCCGCTGCGCGCGATGCCCGGGGGTGTGCTGCAGCGCGCCGGCCACACGGAGGGCTCGGTCGATTTGGCGCGTCTCGCAGGCCTCGCACCCTCGGGCGTCATCTGCGAGGTGATGAACGACGACGGCACCATGGCGCGGCGTCCCGATCTGGAGGAGTTTGCCGAGCGTCACAAGCTGCACATCTGCAGCATTGCCGACCTCATCCAGTATCGTCTGCAGCGCGAGCGGCTGGTGAAACCGCTGCTCACCGGCCACGTGAAGCTCGGGACGGGCACCGAGTGGAAGGTGCACGCCTTCGGTGTGGAGGGAGAGCCGCGCGAGTTCTTGGCGCTGGTGCTCGGCGAGGTCGACAAGAGCCCGACGCTCGTGCGCGTGCACACCGGCAGCATGCTCGGCGACATCTTCGGCGTGCACGGCGGTCAGCGCGTGCTCGCGAGCGAGGCCATCCAACGCATCGAGCGTGAGGGGCGCGGCGTGTTTCTGTTCTTGCCGGGCCGCGTCGGGGTTCGCAACGATCTCGCCTATCACCTGGGCGAGCCCGTGAGCACGCCCATGGACACGGGCGCGGTGCTGCGCGAGTTCGGCCTCGGCGCACAAGTGCTCGTGGAGGTCGGTCTCGGCAAGGTTCGGCTGTTGACGAATCGCCCGCGACGCATCGCCGGTCTCGAGGGCTACGGCCTCGAGGTGGTGGAGCAGATCCTGATCGACGAGTCGCTGTCGGGCGCGAGCTTCGACTGAGCCGTCGTCAGCCCGGTGCGACCGGATCGACGTCCACGGCCACCGAGAGCTGGTGCTGGCCGCCCCCGAGGATCACGCCGCGCAGGGGGGTGACGTCGGCGAAGTCGCGCCCGTAGGCGACGGTGACGTGCTCGTCCGAAGGCACGATGCCGTTGGTCGGATCGAAGTCGACCCAGCCGTACTCGGGCACGAAGGTCTGAAGCCAGGCGTGTGAGGCGTCTGCGCCCACCAGCTTGGTCTTGCCGGGCGGTGGGTGCGTGAGCAGGTAGCCGCTGACGTAGCGCGCCGCGAGCCCATGGCTGCGTAGCGCCGCGAGGAGTAGGTGCGCGAAGTCTTGGCACACGCCCCGTCGTGCGCGCAGCACTTCGTCGACGGGCGTCGAGATCTCCGTGGCGCGCGCGTCGTAGGTGAACTCGCGAAAGACGCGCGTGACGAGGTCCATCGTAGCCTCGAGCAGCGGTCGCCCAGGGGTGAGCGAGAGCGCCGCGAAGGCGTGCACCTCGCTCGACACGCGCGCATGCGTCGAATCGAAGACCATGGCGTAGGCGTCGAGCAGGTCGCGCGTGTGATCGCTGCGTAGCCTGTCGCGCACGCTCTCCCAGCTCGGCGAGCGCGAGAGGTCGAGCGGGCGTGCGGCTTGTACGTCGACGATGCTCTGCGCCACCACCTCGAGTGAACGATGGGGCTCGTCGAAGGCGAAGTAGACGGCGCGATTGCCGTGGTAGTCGAAGCGGCGTTTGCGCGACGCTGGCGATGGCGTGATCCTGAGCTCGTGGGAGATCACGCGCTGCGTCTCGGTGTCGCGCGGCGAAAGTCGCGCCTCGTGGTGCGATGTGGTGACGACGTCGCCGTAGCTGTAGTGGGTGCGATGCAGAACCTCGAGTCTCATGGGTCGCCTCCAAAGGGGCCCGACGAACCCTCCGACGGCTGCTCGTCCTGCGAGAGGTGACGCGACACCGTGGCGTGGTTCAGGTAGCTGTCGGAGAGCGCATCGGACAGCGAGGGCACGCGCGTGCTGAGGTCCGCGAGCAGCGCCTCGAGCGCCGGCCGTTGGCCCGCCACAGGCCTGCACAGGCTCTCCACCTCGGCGAGCTCCAGGTCGCGCAGCATGCCGAGGGCGAGGCGCTGCTCGCGCCCACGCACGCCGGTTTGATCGCGCGCGGGCAGGGCTGCGAGATGGCGGGTCAGCGACTCGATCTGGTGGATCACGGCGCGCGGATTCGTCTCGTCGGTGAGCAGCAGATCGACCACGGGTGCGACCTCGAGGGTGGCGAGGTAGCGCCTGCGGTAGGTCATGCTGCTGTCGGCCACCTCGAGTAGGGCCTCGAGCAAGGGCCCCTCGCGCTTGCAGCCGCGTGACAAGGTGGCGCGTAGCAAAGAGACGAGCGTCATGGCGCGCTCCAGACGCCTACCCATGTCCACGAAGCGAAAGGCCTGTCCGCGCGTCATGCTCTCCACGCACAGGCCGCTGAAGGCCGCGAGCGAGACCACCACGCGGCTCAGCATGTCGCCGAGCGTGCTCAGCTCCTCGCGGTGGCTGTCCTGTGCTGCGGCGCTGAGCTCGTCGTCGAGGGAGGCCACCACGCGCCAGGTGTCCGTCGAGATGCGGTCGCGCACCTGTCGGCCCGCGCGCAGCGTGGCGCGCACCACCGCGGCCAAGGCACCCGCACGCTGCGCGTCGAAGACGGCAGAGACGAGCTCTTGCTGCGCGGTCTCGAGGTCGAAGACACGGTCTTCAGGCAAGGGCTGGCTGTAGTTGAGGTCGGTTTGCACCGTGAGCGCGCGCAAGAGCGCGACGAATTCGGCGCTGCGCTCGAGGTCGCTCTCGCTCGCCAGCTCGGCGAGGCGTGCGGAGATCACCCGTGCGAGCCGGGCCACGCCCTCTGCGCGCTCTGCATAACGACCGAGCCAGTACAGATTGTCGGCGGCACGACTCGGCAGATCGCTGCCACCGCGCGAGATCTGCACCGCACGATGGGCGGGCGGCAGCAGGCTGAAGCTGCTCACCTCCTCGCGCGACATCACCCACACGTCTTTGCTGCGCGCCCCGAGCTGCATCGACACCTCGCTGCCCTCCGCGGCGGCGGCGACGCGCGCGAGGCCGCCCGGCATCACCGCGTAGCCACTGCCCGCGGCGACGGCGAAGCTGCGCAACACGAGGGCGCGCGGCGCGATGGCGCTGCCATCGAGCACGGGTGTCGTCGACGAGGGCACGCGCTCCTGCACCACGTACTCGAAAGGACGCTCGCGAATCTTCGTGGCGAGGGCTTCGCGTTCGGCCGCAGCGAGGCGCAGCGTGAACATGGGCTCGACGAAGCCCTTGGCGAAGGCAGGCTTGACCACGGCGTCGTCGAGCATCGAGAGCGCTTCTGTGAGGCCGTCGGGATCGCCGCACCAGGCGCTGCGCACACTCGACAGTCGTAGCTCTTCGCCGAGGAGCTGCTTACACAGCCGCGGCAGGTAGGGCAAAAAGGCGGGCGTCTGGAGGAGTCCGCTGCCGAGTGGGCTCGCGATGGCCACGTTGCCGGCGCGCGCGGCTTGCACGAGCCCCGGGATGCCGAGCACCGAATCGGGACGCAGCTCGAGTGGATCGCAGTAGTCGTCGTTGAGGCGTCGCAGGATCACGTCGACGGGCTGCAGGCCTCCTAGCGTTTTGAGGTAGACGCGCTCGCCGCGTACGGTGAGGTCGCCGCCGTTGACGAGCGTGAAGCCGAGGTACTGCGAGAGGTAAGCTTGCTCGAAGTAGGTGGCGTTGAAGGGTCCGGGCGTGAGCAGCACGATGCGCGGGTTGTCGCGGTTGTGCGGCGCGAGCGAGCTCAACGTGTCGCGCAGGCCCCGAAAAAACAGCGCCAGGCGCTCGACGTTGCAGGCGCGAAAGGCCTCGGGCAGCGTGCTCGAGATGACGATGCGATTCTCGAGCGCATACCCCGCGCCGGACGGAACCTGCGTGCGATCTTCGATCACGCGAAAGGCACCATCGGGCCCGCGCACGAGATCGACGCCATACAACGGCAAGCGCAGCCCTCGCGCCACGCTGATGCCGTGGCAAGCCCGCAGAAAGCCGGGATTCGAGAACACGAGCGCGGCGGGTAGGGCGCCGCTCAAGAGCGTGCGCTGTGGCCCGTACAGGTCGGCGAGTAGGGCGTCGAGCAGGCTCGCGCGCTGGGAGATGCCTTGCTCGATGCGGGCGAAGTCGTCTGCCGGCAGGAGCAGGGGGAGAGTCGACAGGTTCCAGGGCCGCTCGAGGCCATCCGGATCGCCGTACACGTTGTAGCTGACGCCATTCTCGTGAAGCAGGTGACGCGCCTTGTCCCAGCGTCGCGAAAGCTCCGCGGCATCGAGCTTGTCGAGCTCGCCGAGAAAGGTCTGCCAGTGGGGACGCAGCGCACCCGTCGCGTCCTTCAGCTCGTCGTACGCACCTTGCGGCGGCGCGTACGCGTCGGCGTAGCTCGCGAAGGCACCGCGATCGGAAGGCGAACGGTTCATCTGACGTCAATGCTACGGAGCTGGACGACGTAGATCGAGGGTCAGCGGCAGCTCACGGCTCGATTCCTCGCGGGGGCAGGCACGCTTGCCGGGACTGTGCCCGAAGGGTTGAAAGCGCGCAACACGTCGGCTCTCGGCCTCCAGCGCGTTCTTCGGGAAGGTGTCGTGGCTGAGGCCCCCGGGGTGCGCGACGTGGTAGGTGCAGCCGCCGAGAGAGCGCTCGTTCCAGGTGTCGATCACCTCGAAGCACAGGGGCGCGTGCACGGGGATCGTGGGGTGCAGGGCCGAGGGCGGCTGCCAGGCGCGAAAGCGTACGCCGGCCACGCTCTCGCCCAAGGTGCCCGTCGGATGCAGAGGGACGCGGCGACCATTGCACGCCACGACGTGTCGCCCCTCGATGAGACCACGCACGAGCACCTGAAGCCGCTCCACGGAGGAGTCGACGTAGCGCACCGTGCCCGCCTGTCCTGGCTCTTCGCCGAGCACGTGCCAGGGCTCGAGGGCTTGGCGCAGCGACAGCTCGACGCCGTC
>CAYNOM010000431.1:0-5893 GCA_964398415.1 uncultured Polyangiales bacterium
TCGTGGCTCACGTCGAGCACGGTGACGTTGGCGCCCATGCCCACGGCGATGCGTGCGGCGCTCGCGCCGACGATGCCGCCGCCGAGAATCACCACGTTGCCACGCCGCGTGCCCGGCACGCCGCCGAGCAGGATGCCCTTACCGCCGCGCTCCTTTTCGAGGCACGTGGCGCCAACCTGCGTCGCCATGCGGCCCGCCACCTCGCTCATGGGCCGAAGCAGTGGCAGCGTGCCGTCCGGACGCTGAATGGTCTCGTAGGCGATCGCGCGCACGCCGCTGTCGCACAGGGCGCGCGTGAGCTCGGGCACCGCCGCGAGGTGCAGGTAGGTGAAGAGCACGAGACCGGGACGGAAGTACTGGTACTCCGGGGGCAGGGGCTCTTTGACCTTCATCACCATGTCGGCGGCCCACACCTCCTTGGGGGAGGCGACGAGCGTTGCACCGGCACGGGCGAACTCGTCGTCGGAGATGCCCGAACCGATGCCCGCTCCACGCTGAATGCGCACCTCGTGACCGGCGCGGCAGAGGCTCTGCACGCCACCTGGGTTGATGCCGACACGGTACTCCCGTGTCTTGGTTTCCGTCGGGACACCGACGATCATTGCTGCTCCTTCCGTTTCCGTTTCTCGATCGGACACCTGACGCGTCAGGGCCGCAAGGGTCAATCGTCGCCGGTGCGCGGGCTCACGTGCGTTGTCGTGCGCGTGCCGTGCTACATGGGTCGCGTGCTCGGTGGGTCGAATCAACCTGCGCGACGAGCTCTGCTCGGCGCTGTGATCGCACTCGCAGTGCTTGCGAGCGCTGCCTTCTTGTGGGTGAGTCGCCGCACCGACTCCCGCATTTGCGACGCCCTGTCGCGACGCAACGTGCGCACGCTGGCGCTCTCCGATGTGCGGGTGAGCTGCGAAGGTGTGAAGGCCGCCTCGCTCGCGAGCGCGGGCATCGCGGAGGCGAAAGGCCTCGACCAGATCGTCTCCGCGCTCGGGAAAGATGGCCGCTTCGGGCTTGCCGTGCGCCCGATGGACACCTCCGCAGGGGCTTTTTCGGAGCTTCAGCGGCTGCGCTACGTGCCTGGCCTGAGCGCGGTGGTGCTCGACCCCGAGCTCGCCGTCTACGGCGCCGGGACAGCGAGCAGCTTGGGGTCGCGTGAGCGCGAGGCCTTGAGCTACGTGGCGCGCGCAATCCTGGGCGGTGCGAGCGAGCCGAGCGTGACATCGTTTCCGGCCTCGCTGCGGCGCGTCGAGCGGGTCGAGGTGATGGTCTCTCTCGTCGAACGTGGCGAGCCACGTCTTTGGCGATCGGCCCGCGGAACTTCCCTGGCGCGCGCGCTGCTCACCGCGACACGCGTGGCGCGCGATCGCTGGCGCGAGCGCGAGACGGCCATGGGCGGCCCCCTGCGCGAGCGTTTGCTCGACCTCGACGTCGAGGTGAGCCTGCTCGAGGAGGACGGCACGTTCACGAGCGCCACGCCGACGTTCGTCGATCGCGCGGTGAGCGAGGCGCACGGGATTGGCTTCGATTACCGCAGCGACTGGCACTACCTCTTGCCCAAGGACGTGCACCGGCGCAGCGATGGCTCGGCCTTCAAAGCGCTATCCAAGCTCGCCGAAGAGCGCGGCCTGTCGCCCGCTGTGCTCTCGAGCGCGGCGACGCGGCTCTATCGCTTCGTGCCGGTGCTGCTGTCGTCGTCGCGTGCGCGCGGCTCAGCGATCGACACAGGCCCATCGGCCGGCGGCGTCTCCGACTGAGTCACGGCCGGCAGCGGTCTCGGCTCTTCCCCCTCGGATGCCACCGGCAAGCGCACGGTGAACGTGCTGCCTTGGCTCTCACGCGTGCGCAGCAGGATACGTCCGCCCGCGGCGCGTACGATGCGCTGGGAGATGGCGAGACCGAGCCCCGTGCCGGTTCGACGGGTGGTGACGAAGGGCTCGAACAGATTGTTGATCACCTGCTGCGGCACGCCGGGGCCAGTATCGATGACGCGGACCTCCACCCAGGGGCGTAGGTTGCCCGCGAGGTCCGGGGCGTCCCGGGTCGAGGTCTCGATGCGCACGCTTCCGCCGCTCTCGGTGGCCTGAAAGGCGTTCTGGATCAGGTTGATCAGCACCTGGCGCAGGCGCTCGGGGTCGATGCGCACCCGCGGCAAGTCGGGTGCGAGCACCACGGCGCGCGCGAGATCCAGCCGCTCGGTGCCTGGGCCTAAGACCTGCGCCGTACGCTCCACCACGGCGTTGACGTCGCTGAGCACGTCGTTGTCACCGTGGGCGGGATTGGCGTAGTCGAGGAACGACGACAACACGCGATTGAGGCGATCGGCCTCCTCCACGATGATGTCGAGAAATTCGCGTCCGGCGTCGCCGCTGTCGGCCGGCGTCTCGCTCAGGTATTGGGCCGACGCCTTGATGGCGCCCAGGGGATTTCGAATCTCGTGGGCCAGACCGGCCGCCATCTCGCCCATGGCGGCCAGGCGATCGCGCTCCTTCATGCGCTGATACATGCGCGAGTTCTCGATGGCCGTGACGATCTGATTGGCGAGGCCCACGAGCAGCTGTACCTCTTCGGGCGAGAAGGCATCTCTCAGTCTCTCGTCGCGCACGCATAGAAGACCGTACACCTCGCGCTCCCCGCTCAAGGCCACGCACACCGACGCGTGCATGGCCTCCATCGACTGCACGATCTCGTGGCACGTCTCGGCTTCGCGGTCGTCGCCGCCGTCGCGACGCTCGATCAGGGCACGCTCCACTTGCTCGAGCACCAGCGCAGGCTCGACGCGCAGGGCATCGAGGAGGGGACGCGCGGCCGCGAGCTCGATGCGCCGAATGGGGGCGGGGCCGAGATGGGCGAGCAAACGATAGCCGCGCATGTCCGCGTCGACGAGGTACAGCGCGGCGTGGGTGACGCGACGTGTGAGCTCGAGCTCGGGCAGCACGATGTCTGCGATGTGATCGACCTCGAGCACGTGGGCGAGACGGCGTCTAAGCTGCAGCACCGTGCGCTCGATGGCGTAGCGCTCGCGAAAGAAGAGCTGGGAGATCTTCTCCTCGACCTTCACGCGCACCGGGTCGTAGATGAGCAGCACGAACAACGCGGCGGCCACCGAGTGGATGAACACCTCACCCCCCGTGAACGCCATCAGAAACCAGAACACGCCCGCGAGCGTGAAAGAGAGGGCGGTGAGCACGCCCAGGCGTCCGGCGAGCTCGTACAAGTCGAGCAGACGCAGACGCACGATCGACTGGGAGAGGATGTACAGGAACACGAGCGTGAGCACCGTGCCCACGGGTGGAATCTCGAGGCCCACGAGGGGCAGATAGTCGCCGAGCGTGAAGGTCGCAGCGAGGGCTCCGATCAACACGAGAAAGCGCAGCCGTGCGCCTTCGAAGCGCGAGCGTGCCGTGCCTGCGCGGGCCCAGAGCAGCGCCAGCGCTCCCGTCAGAAACGCGATCAGATAGGTGAAGATCGCGGCCGCGACGACCACGTCCTCGTACTGCGGCGTGGCCACGAACGCCACGAGCAGAAACGCGAGGAGCCACGACAGGCGAAAGAACCAGGGTGCGCTGCGCACGTCGCCTTGGACGAACGAGCGAAAGAATCTGACGGCGGAGAGCGGCACGATGACCGCGCACACGAGGTTGACACGCGTCCATACGGGCCCTTGACCGAGCACGGTGACGAGCGCCCGGCTGACGTACCAGGCTGCGATGGCGAAGCTGAATCCCGCGAACGACCAGTGCAGAGGCGTCTTGCGCGGGCGCAGAAGCACGCTCGTCCCGATGGCGACGGCGATCAGCGACGCGAACACCGACGTCTGAATCTTGAGCTCCATGGCCCCGACAGCCTAACAGCTCGCGCTCGGCCAACCTCTGTGCTGAGCGCGAGACGAGCAGAAGGCGCGCGTCAGGTGTTCGATGCAGAGGGCGGAGCCGGGGTAGGGCTCGTGCCGTTCTCCACAGGCTCGCCGCCGTCGCCCCCGACTTCGATGATGATCACGATGGTGTAGGTCGGCGTGTCGTCGTCCGACTCCGCGCTGCGATCGGGATGGGGCTGCGGATCCTTGGCGACCACATCCCGCGGGTGGTCAGGGTGCGGCTGCGGGTCAGCGCCCACCACGTTCTTGTCGGGATGGGGCGACGGATCGGCCATCGCGTGTCCGACCGTGACTCGCAGCGCCAACGGGAAGCGCTCGATCTTGCGTAGGTCTTGCGCCAGGGTCTCGCGCTCGGCGACGCAGGATCCGTCGGGGGTGTCGAGCACCACCAGGTCGTCTGCGCCTTCGGCTGACGACACGAGCACATCATCGTCGTCGGGTGTCGCCTCGAGCAGGGCATCGCACGAGTCGGAAAGCGTCTCCCACTCGAGGGCGGGCACGGTCACTTCGGCGTCGGAGGGCACTGCGCTGCAGCCCACGCCGAGCGCGGAAACGAGGAGCACGAGAAGCGAGGTTCGGAGGTTCATCATGCTCGCTCCGTGAGGTTACCGAGCTCGTACTCTTTGACGAGCTGCGACAGGCGGGGTCGTTTCATTCCGAGCAGCGTGGCCGCACGCGTGATGTTGCCCTGGGTTTCGTTGAGGGCGCGCAGAATGCACTCTCGCTCCAGCTGCTTCTTCATCTCGAAGAGGCTGGTCTGTCCACCGCGAATGCGGTCGTAGACAGGATCGACGGGGTCGATGTCGAAGTGCGCCCCCGGTGGCACCGCGTCGCGAAGCTCGAGGGGCGCTGAGGCGATCGCGTGCGCGTGCGCGTCTTGCTCGTCGTCTTCCGAAGAAGGCACCGGAATCAGCCCAGAGAGCGCATCGATATCGATCACGCCGTGGTCCGAGAACAAGCTCGCGTTGCGCAGGACGTTATCGAGCTCACGGACGTTGCCAGGCCAGCGGTGGGCGCTGAGCGCCGAGAGGGCACGCTCGGTCAAAGTCAGGGGCCCCGTCGCTTGCTCGGACGCCAGCATGCGCAAGAGGTGTGCGGCGATCTCCGGGATGTCCTCCGCGCGATCGCGAAGGGCCGGCATCTCGAGAGTGATGCCGCGCAGGCGGTAATAGAGGTCTTCGCGGAACGTTCCGGCTCGAACCATCGCCTCGAGGTCGCGATGGGTGGCGGCGATGATGCGCACGTCCACCTTGACGGTTTGGGTGCCGCCGACGCGCTCGAATTCACCCTCCTGGAGCACGCGCAAAAGGGCGGCCTGGGTCGCCGGCGAGATGTCGCCGATTTCGTCGAGGAACAGCGTGCCACCGTGGGCGACCTCGAAGCGGCCCTTGCGTCGGCCCGCCGCGCCCGTGAAGGCGCCTCGCTCGTGCCCGAAGAGCTCACTCAACAGCAGCGTCTCGACGATGGCCGCACAGTTCATGCGCACGAAGGGCCGGTCGCGGCGCTCGGACGCGTGGTGCAGCGCCTCGGCCACGAGCTCCTTGCCCGAGCCGCTCTCGCCGCGGACGAGAACCTGCAGGTCGCTGGGACCGGCGCGGTCGATGACGCGCAAGACGTCGCACATGCGCTCGGAGCGGCCGATGATCTTGGGATAGCGCTCTGCCCACTGTGCGAGCTGCTCGGATCCGATGCCGTGTTCGCGCTTCGCGTAGCCGCGCTTCGCGCGCTCTTTGTCCTGGTTGATGCGCGTCGCCGGCGATTCGCCGACACGCCGTGCGAGGCGCTCGAGCTCCAGCCGGTCGCGGCGCTCGGTCCAGGCCGGAAGCAGATCGGGCGGCACTGTCGCGGTGAGCCGACGCTCGGCCCGGAAGGCCTGGTCGAGCGCGTTGCGTGCCGCGTGGGGCTGGCCTGCATCGAGCAACGCGCGGGCGAACAGGGCGTAGGCAGGCACCCGGAGCTCGTCGTCCCCGCTCGCCTCTGAAAGGCGCAGGGCTCGCTCGGCCGCCGTCAGGCTGTCGCCGCCGG
>CAYNOM010000432.1:0-5864 GCA_964398415.1 uncultured Polyangiales bacterium
AACCAGAAGAAGTGCTGGAACAGCACGGGATCGCCGCCCAGCTTGGGGTCGAAGATGCCGAGGCCGAACGCGCGCTCGATGGTGAGCAGAAGCAGCGTGATGGCGAGCACCGGCGTCGCGAGCACCTGCACGATGCTAGTCGCGTACGTGCCCCAGACGAAGAGCGGAAGCCTTCGCCAGTGCAGACCAGGCGCGCGCATCGTGTGAATCGTGGTGACGAAGTTGACGCCAGTGAGAATCGACGAGAACCCGAGGATGAACACACCGAGCGTCGACGAAATCACCGAGTTGGCGCTACGCGCGCTGTAGGGCGTGTAGAACGTCCAGCCCGTGTCGACCGCGCCGGTCACGATGCTGTAGAGCAAGAACAGCGCACCGAGCACGTAGATGTAGAAGCTCGCCAGGTTCAGCTTCGGAAACGCCACGTCCTTGGCGCCCAACATGATGGGCAGAAAAAAGTTGCCGAGGGCGCCCGGGATCGCCGGAATGATGAACAAGAAGACCATGATCGCGCCGTGCAGCGTGAAGGCCTTGTTGTAGGTGTCGGCGTCCATGAACTGCTGGCCGGGAGCCCACAGCTCGAGGCGAACGAGCAGGGCGAAGGTGCCGCCCGCGAAGAACGCGAGCAAAACGGACACGAGATACATCAGCCCGATGCGCTTGTGATCGAGCGTCAAGGCCCAGCTCTTGAAGCCGGTCTCGTGGGTGAGGTAGTTCGGCGCTTCTTGTGTCGCTGCTTGGGTACTCATGATGACCTCTGGCTCCCACTCACTTGAGCGACTTGATGTACGCGATGATCGCGTCGAGCTTGTTGTCCTTCAACACGAACGGGGGCATGTTGGCGCCGGCGAAGCCCTCGACGATCTTGGCCTGGGGCCTGAGGATCGACTCGCGCAGGTAGTTCTCGTCGACCTCCACCGCACCCAAGCCCACGATCGGCTCCTTCTTGCCGAACAGCCCCTTGAACGACGGGCCCACGAGGCGCGTTCCGTCGGTGGAGTGGCAGGCATTGCAGCCGTTCTTCGTGTACAGCTCTTTGCCCCACTCTTCCGGCGGGATGTTCGGGGCCTTGTCGAGGCTCTCGATGTACTTCTTGTAGTCTTCGGCGCTCACGATGTGCACCTTGGCCAACATCTGCGAGTGGCTGCGGCCGCAGTACTCCGTGCAGAACATGTCGACGGGGTTGCCCGTGGGCTTGCCCTCCCCGTCTACAGTCGACGTGATCTCAGTCGCCTCGAACCACAACGACGTGTACATGCCGGGCACCACGTCACGCTTCACGCGGAACTCGGGCACGAAGAACGAGTGCAGCACGTCCTCGGAGGACATGATCATCTTCATCGGCTGGTTCACCGGCACCACCAGCTCGCCGGGGACAGGCTCGGACTGGCCTGGCTGGTAAAAGTCCCACGCCCACTGCTTGGCCTTGACCCGCACCTCGATGGCCCCAGCCGGCGAGACCATGGCGTTCACGTAGCCCTTGAACCCGTAGTGGAACATCGGGATCAGCAGGATCAACGGCGCAAACGTCCACACGAGCTCGAGCACGTCGTGGTGCCCAGGCGGCGTGGACTGCGGGTTCTTCGAGGCGCGGTACTTGATCAGGAACACCACGGACGCGCCGATGATGGCCACGAACAGAATCACGCTGAGCCAGAAAATGTAGTAGTAGGTCGCGTCGACTTCTGCAGCGAGGGTCGACATCTGGCGTGGTAGCTGAACGGTCGCTTCATTCATGACGTTAGACCTGGGTCAGGGAACGGGCTGGTCAGGGAACGGCTAAGCGTGTGACCGGAGAGCGTTTGCATTGGCGCCGAGGGAGCGACGGCGCCGATCGCGCCCCCACATCACGGCGAGGAAAGTGCCGAGCGCGATCATCGTGATCACGCCGCCGAGCTTCATCACGTTCTTGGCGACCACGACGTACTTGGCGCCGATCGGGTCGTACATGTAGCAATACAGGATGATCTTCTCGATCGTGGAGATAGAGCGCCCCTGGGAGGCTTCGAGCAGGCCGAGTCGCACGTCGCTCGGCGCGAAGCTCAGCCCATAGAGGTAGCGCGCCATCTGGCCGTTCGGCTTGAGCGCCATCATCGCGGCGGGATGCGCGTACTGGTCGTTGCGCTCGTCGTAGCGATATTTGAAGCCCACGGCCTTGGCGACCTTCTGGATGTTGGCCTCGTCGCCGACGAGAAAATCCCAACCCTCCGCTGCGCGTCCATAGAGCGCCAGCATCTGCCGGCGCTTCTTCGCCGCAGCCGCAGGGGTGTCGCGCGGGTCGATGCTGATCGTCACGGCGCGATACTGCTCGCCCAGCGTCCAAGGGATCTGCTTGAGCGCCTCCACCTCGGCACCGAGCACCATGCTGCAAACGACTTTGCAGGTGTGGTAAGCCAACGTGAAGGCCACCGGACGCTGGCCATCGAAGTAGTCCCCGAGACGCACCACCTTGCCCGTGTGATCGCGGAATACCGCGTCCGCGGGCAGCTGGCCGTCGAGGTTCTCGGCCACGTCGACCTCCTCGAGCTCCGCCGGCATGACAGCCAGCTGAGCGCGCACCCCACCCGCGACCGACGAGGCCGCGAGCAAAGCGAGGGCGAAGAAGCCGAGCTTTCGGGGACCAAAGGCCATGTTCAGCGCTGCGCTCCCTCGGCAGCCGGGGCCTCGACTGCCGCGGCGGCATCCGCCACGCCAGCATCCGCATCCACCGCAGGCGGTGCCACCGGAGCGGGCGCGACCTTGCGATCGAGCTTCGTCCAGCCCGCAATTTCCTGCATGCCCCCGCCTGTCGCGCCCATGCCGCTCTCGGGAGCGATCACAGGCGAAGCCACGCGACCGCGCTGAATCAGCAGCTGCTTGGCGCGAGACACCGGCATGGAGCCCGCTCCGAGGGCTTGCTCCTCCTTCGCGCGCATCTGCTGCACCTCTTCCATGCCCCGGGCCAGCACCTTGTCGTGGAACTCGCCGCCGAACACCTTGTCGAAGTAGGAGTCGAGGGAGAACTTGACGAAGATGAGCACGAACACGGTCAGCACCGTGTAGAAGAGAATCGTGCCGTTTCGAGTCGGGCTGTCGTCGTAACCTTTGGCTGCCATGACGCGCTCCTCAGGCGTTCACGAAGTTCAAGGCGCGCGAGAGCCGCGGGTCCTTGATGGGGATGATGGGGTGCTGGGTCATCTTGTAGAGGACGGCCGTGAAGTACAGACCGCCCACCGCTGCGAGACAAGCGACGTCGACCCAGCTCACGCTCAGGCCTTCGCCGTAGTAGGGCATCACGAGCCAATACACGAACACGAAGTGGAAGAGCAGGATGATCGCCGCACCCACACCGAGCGGGCTCAGCGCGCGCTTGGCGTTGCGTGACAGCATCACGAAGAAGGGCAACACGAAGTGGCCAAAGAGGATGGCCATGCTCCAGGCCTTCCAACCGTCTCCACCCTCACTCCAGCGGTGATGGTAGTAGGTCGTCTCCTCCGGAATGCTCGCGTACCAGATGAGCATGTACTGGGAGAAGTTGACGTAGGCCCAAAACACGAGGAAGCCAAACTGCAGCTTGCCCAGGTCGTGGAAGTGCTCGACGTTGACCGCCTTCTTGAAGTGGCCCTGCGCGCGCAGTGACAGACCGATCAGGATCGTCACGGCGAACATCGACACGATGCACTGGGCGAAGAAGTTCACACCGAAGATGGTCGAGATCCACGAAGGCTCGAGCGACATCAGCCAGTCGAAGGACGCAAAGGTCGTCGTCAGGGCGAACACGATGATCGCCGCGGGTGCCACACGCTGCGAGCTCGCCGTGAGTGCGGGGTCGCCGCTCTCGTCCTGCTTCGTCGAGTTCGCAAACAGCTTGCGAGAGATCCACACCCACGAGAGGAAGTAGAGCACCGCGCGAATCGCGAAGAAGCCGACGTTGAGGTAAGGCTCCTTCGAAGCCAGCACGCGCGCGTGGGCCGCGTGCACGGCATCCATGTTCACGCCCTCGATGGCGGGCACGTCGTGGGCGTCACCGGAGTGCTCGCCACCCTGGGCCTCACCCGCGTGGTCGCCCTCGGCCGTGCCGTGCTCTGCCGCGTGCTCACCGTGGTCTCCGCCGTGGCTCACCCAGGGATAGAGCTGGTCGAGGTGCAGCGCGACCGGCGCGAACAGCAGCACGAACAGCGCCATCGGCCAGTGCAGGAACTCCGTCGTGCGACGCACGGTGACGCTCCAGCCCGCCGACGTCAGAAACTGAATGAGGCCGAAGAACACGCCGCCCAGCGCGATGCACAGGAACGACACGTACGCGAAGAGGTAGGAGAACGCGAAGCGCTCGTGATCGGAGATCCACGCAAACGCCGACGCCGCGATCCCGGCCACGGCCACCGCGGCCGCCACCTTCCAGGCGTTCGCCCACGAGCTCGTGGGATCGAGACGGTATGCCTGGGCGTTCTTGGTCGAATCGGAGTGACTCACTGCGCAGCCCCCGTGTTGTTGGCCTGGCTCAGCTGCAACGCGCGCATGTAGGCGACGATGGCCCAGCGGTCGTCCGCGGACATGACGTGGCCGTAGGGCGGCATGTTGTTGAAGCCGTAGGTGATGGTCTGAAAGAGCTGACCGTCCGGCATGTGGCGAAGGCGGTCGGTGTGAAAGGACGGCGGCTTGAAGGCCGGGTTGCCAGCGCGGTTGATGACCATGCCCTCCCCGTTGCCGAGGCCGTCGTGGCATGGCGTGCAGTAGATGCCGTAGCGCTGCTCACCGCGATCGAGCAGCTGGGCCATGCGGCCGTTGCGCTCGATGACGACCGGCGGAATCGTGTCGACGAAGCCCTTGCCGTCGGGCGTACGCCCCTCGGAGACCGCCACGTTGAGCTCGGCCTCGCGTGGCACCGTGCCCGAAACCGGCGCGCGCATGCTGCGCTTGTCGGCGAAGTAGGCGCTGAACGCCTGCGGGTTGTAGCGGGGCTGCTGGTGCATGTTGCGCAGGATGGCCACGGGAGCCTCCTCGCTCGTGCGCCCGCGGCAACCACTGAGGGCTGCCAGCACGGCCAGCGCCATGAGAACGCGCTTCATACTTCTTCCTCCACGAGCTCGACGTGGCTGGGCTTGAGCCCCTCGAGGAACCGACGCGTTTGCGACACGTCGAACTGGGGGTCGGCGGCTTCCACCGAGATGAAGAACTTGTCGGTCGAGAAGCCCTTGAAGCGCTCCGACTCGAACACGGGATGGTTGTGACGCGGCAGCTGATTCATGCCCAGCATGCCGAAGAACGTCCCGAGGGCCGAGAACAGGATGGTGAGCTCGAACATGATCGGCACCATCGACGGGATCGACACCGGCGGCTTGCCGCCGATGATGATCGGGTACTCGATGCCATTGGCCCAGATCATGAGCCCTGCCGCAGAGGCGAGGCCCGTGAGCGCCATGACGAGCACGATCCAGCCGAGGCGTGAGTCGCCGAGGCCCATCGCGGCGTCCATGCCGTGAAGGGGATAGGGCGTGTGCACATCCCACTTCTGGTAGCCCGCATCGCGCACCTTCTCGGCGGCGTGCAGGATCGACTCGGGGCTCTCGAACTCGGCGAGGATCAGCGCCGGGCGCTTTTTCTTTTCGGCTTTGGGGTGAGACGTCGACATCGCGAAGCTCCTCACTCGGCGGGGACGTGGGCCGGCGCGTGGTGCGCGTCGTGCTCTTCGTCGTGATGGTGGTGGACCTGCGCGTCAGGCAAAACGCCCTTCACTTCGGCCATGGCGATCATCGGAATCCAGCGCAGGAACAGGAGGAACAGCGTGAAGAACAGTCCCAGCGAGCCCATGTAGATCAAGATGTCGATGATGGTGGGGCTGAAGTCGCCCCAGGACGACGGCAAGAAGTCGCGGTGGAGCGAGG
>CAYNOM010000433.1:0-5856 GCA_964398415.1 uncultured Polyangiales bacterium
TGGCGCATGGCTCTTTCTCGACCGCACCGAGCCGGGCGTCGTGCAGCTCACCACCCATCCGGCCGACGCCGTCGTGTTGTTCGACGGAAAGCCCGTCGGCTCGAGCAGCCCCTTCGTGAAGACCGGCGTAGAGCCGGGCGAAAAGCACCTCATTGAGGTCAAGAAGGACGGCTACCGCAGCTGGTCGCAAGAGGTGCAGGTGCAGGCCGGACAGACCCTGCAATTCCCGGTCACCTTGCAGCCCGAAGGCGAGCCCACGCCCGCGGCGCCCGCTGCGGCCGAGCCCAGCCTCCCCACCCGCGCGCCGGTTGAAGAGGTGGCTGCCACCGGCGGCTTCTCGCTCGAGTCGACCCCCATCGGTGCCAAGGTGTTTCTCGACGGCAAGGCCCTCGACGAAGTGACCCCATTGCGCGTCGCGAACCTGGTGCCCGGCAGCTACGAGGTGAAGCTCGAGCTCGCCGGCTTCCGCGAGTACACGACGCGGCTCGATGTCCGCTCCGGCGTCGACATGAGCCTGCCGCGGGTGCAACTCGAACCCGAGCGCATTCAGGTGCGGATCAGCTCCGAGCCGCCTGGGGCCGATGCCGTCGTGGTGCGCGGGGACGAGCGGCGCGCCCTCGGCCGCACACCCCTGAGTGTGAGCCTCGACAACAACGGCACGCCCTGGATGGTGGAAGTCACCAAAGACAAGTTCATGGCGTTCAAGCAGACGCTCGAGCCCTCGGGCGAGACCGAGCTCTCCGTCTCCGCCACGCTGCTCAAGGACGATTCCCGCCCCGCGAGCAGCGCCGCGAGCGCGCCTCGGCGTGCACGTCCCGCGGCTGCGGGAGGGGGCACCGGCACCCTACGCATCAATGCACGCCCCTGGGCCCAGGTTTACGTCGACGGCAAGTTGGTGGGCAATACCCCCCAGATGAACCTCACGCTGCCGGTCGGGTCGCACCGGATCTCGCTGAACAACCCCGAGTTCAACCTGCGCAAGAACCTCACCGTCACGATCAAGGCGGGCGAGGTCGAGACGCAGATCATCAACCTTCAGTAAACGGCCTCACCGCGTGCGCACGCTCGCTCCTGCGCACGCTCGCGCCTGAGCACGCTCATTCGACGCGCTGGACGATGCGCAGAAGCGGTGCGCTCCTGAGGGTCGACTGGTCGCCCGTGGCGGCGACAGCAGTCCGTTCGAGCAGCGAGTGCACGCCATCGTCGTCGAGGTCGCCCTCGGCGCGGTAGGTGACGAGCGGGTAGGGCACGCTCGTGCGGGGTCCGCAGCCCGGGGCGGGCACGACCAACGTGTAGCTGTAGCGCACCTCCGCATCGGAGAGCCCGAGCGCGCGCCATGTCTCGTGGCCTTCGGTTTCGTCCGCGGCAAATGCCACCGGTACGAGTGTGCTCGAGGGAGCCTTCGGTGTCGGGCCTGCCCCTTCCGGGAGGCACATGGAGCGCGAGCGCCCGGCGACGCGATGCAGTGTTTCGTAGTACGCGGCCGTTGCCTGGTGCAGGGAGGCGAGCTGCTCCGTGGCCTCGGAGATCTTGCTCAGGCGAACCTTGGACAAAAAGGTGGGCACGAAGGCCGCCAGCAAGACGCCTGTGAGGGCGGTGAGGGCGGTGGTCTCGAGCAGCGTCAGCCCGGCTCTGGACTCTCTGGCTCGCTGTGCAGCATGGCGAAGTGGGCGCACGACGCGCGCAGTGTGGGGCGTCGCGTGGAGCGAGTCAAAACACGCCGTCCCCTGAACAACGTGGGGCAGCGCACGTCACAGACGTCGGCGTTGGACCTCTTGTTCGTCGGGCGCGGTTCTCCACTTCCTTCCACACCCGAGCCATGGGATCATGACCACATTCGAGTCAGGTCGAGTTGACCGCACCAGTAGAATTGCGCAACCTGCCGACACACAAGGGCGTAGGGTGAGCGAGCAGCGCGACAACCGTACGACCGTGGAGCGTGATGCGATCAAGCTGCCCGAGCCACCGGGTGACAAGACCGCGCGCGCGACGCTGGTCATTTATGCGCACGACGACACGCGTATCGTCGAGCTGCGGGATGGCGAGAGCGTGCTCGTGGGGCGTGCCTTGCCTGCGGACGTCGTGGTCGACGATCTAACCATTTCCCGCCAACACGCGCGGCTCACCTATCGCGATGGCGCAGTTGAAGTCGAAGACCTGGGCTCGCGCAACGGCACCCTCGTTCGGGGCACCCGGATCACTACGGCTCGCCTACGTGCCGGGGAAGATGTGCGCCTGGGCGGCGTCGCGCTCTCGGTGCACGTGCGCGAGGGGGCGGAGCCTCCGCTCGGTATCAGCAGCTACGACCAGGTGATGGGGCGCCTCGAGGACGAGGTGGTCCGTGCGCGAACCTTCGGGCACAGCTTTGCGGTGGTGGCGGTGTTCGCGCCTGAGCGCCCTGAAGCCGCGGGCGGAGAAGACGCTCGGCACGTCAGTCGCTGGGCCCCGCGGGTGCGCGATGAGTTGCGGCCCGTCGACCTGATCGCCGTGCACGGGCCCCACAGTGTGCTCGTGGTGATGCCCGAGGCGTCGCAAGAGAGCGCAGAGCGCGTGGCGCGTCGTCTGGCGCGCGTGAGTGACGGCGGGGTGCTGTGCTGCGGTGTGGCGCGCTTCCCGGAGACGGCGAAGGCGGCGGGGGCTTTGGTCAGCGCGGCGCATACGGCGGCCCGCTCTGCGAGCCTGGCAGCGCCCGTGCAGCTCGCAAAGGGCGTGGCTCCCGGCGAAGAGGGCGCGACCATCGTCAAGGCCGAGTCGATGCTCAGGCTCTATGCGTTGGCCGATCGCGTCGCCGGCAACGACGTGCCCGTATTGATCCTTGGCGAGACCGGCACCGGCAAAGAGGTCATCGCGCGCCACGTGCACCGCGCGAGCCCCCGCGCGAAGAACCGCATGGTGGTGATCAACTGCGCGGCCCTGCCAGCCAATCTGATCGAGAGCGCCCTGTTCGGCCACGAGAAGGGCGCCTTTACCGGCGCCGACACCGTGAAGAAGGGCGTCTTCGAAGAGGGCGACGCGAGCACCGTGTTTCTCGATGAGGTGGGCGAGCTTTCGCCCGCGGCCCAGGCCGCGCTCTTGCGCGTGCTCGAGACGAAGCGCTTCTCGCGTGTGGGCTCGGCCAAGGAGATCGCCGTCGACGTGCGGATCATCGCCGCCACCCACCGCGATCTCGACGCCATGGTGGAGGCTGGCACGTTCCGCGCCGATCTCTACTACCGCCTCAACACGATGACCCTGCGCCTGCCGCCCCTGCGCGAGCGTCGCGCGGAGCTCGAGCCCCTGGCGCGCGCGTTTCTCGCGCAGACCGTCGAGCGCTGGAGCACGACCGCCCGCGACTTTTCACCCGCAACACTCGAGCTGTTGCTCGGGCATCCTTGGCCCGGCAACGTGCGGGAGCTGCGCAACGTCATCGAGCGTGCTGCGGTGATCTGCACATCCGACGTACTTGACGTGGAAGATCTGCCCGAGCGCATGCGCTTGCGCAGCACGGCCGAGGTAGCCGCGTCGGCGGAGGAGAGTGTGCCGCCGCTCGGTGTGCCCTCGATGACCGAAGACTTGGGGGGCGTGCCGTTCAGGGACCGAATTCGCGACTACGAGGTGCGGCTCATCACGGACGCCCTCGACGCCTCCGGGGGCAACCAGAGTCGCGCCGCAGAGATACTGCAGATGCCCCTGCGCACACTGGTGCACAAGATCAAGGCCTACGGGCTCAAGAAGACCTACCGTCGCGACGACGAGTAGCGCCTGTTCGAAAGGCGCGCCGCCCGCATCAGAATGCCGTGGCGACGTAGTAGTCGATCACGGGTCCGCCGGTCTGGCGGTAGATGAAGCCGGCGCCCCCCTGAAGCCCCAGCCCGAGAAACCAGCGCGGACGGATCTCGTACTCGGCCTCGAGCGCGAAACCGACGTAGCTCGTGCCGTTGCCGATACCGCTCGGACTTTCGTGGCGTGGTGCGCTGCCTTCGTCGAGCGACTGGTAGCCCGTGATGCGCAGTCGTCCCTGAAAGCGCTTGCTGAGGCGGCCGCCGACCTCGCCCGTGAAGGTCGACACATCGTGGTAGCCGCCGGTGCGCACGATGTAGCCCAGCGTTGCGGCGACGTAGACACGATCCCAGCCGTAGCCGAGAGCGAGCCCCGCGTAGACGTCCCAGACGCCGGCGCCGATGCGCAGGCCGCCGATGGGTCGACCGTCGTCGCGCGCGTAGACGATCTGCTGCACTCCCGCAGGCGCGAGGGGCGCGCGCGCGAAGGTCTCGAGAGCGAGCGCAAAGCGGCCGAGCGACAGAGCTTGGTAGCGCGCGCCGAGGGCCGGATCACCGACCGTGAAGTGGCGCTCCTTGCTGCCGTCGCGGGGGTCTTCGAGCGAGAACGCTTGCGCAAAGGGGAAGTGGAGCGTGGCCGCGATCTTGTCGACCACGCCAAGCTCGGCGTATCCGTTCAAGAACACCTCGTGGTAGGCGCCATAGTCGATCGCGTCGCCGTTGCCCGCTTGGTAGCTGAAGCCGGGAAGCCACTTGAGCCAGAGCTTCGCGTAGCCATGCCCCGGCGCGGGTGACCACGGGCCAGCGCTCGCCACCGAAGGCACGACGATGCTCGAGACAAGGACCAAGAGGGCGGCAGTGAGGTGCTTCATGGAGAAGGGGCAGTGCGCCGCCTCGTACGTGCGCGCAAGAACAAGACCGAGAGGATGAGCCCGACGAGACTCGTGCAAGCTCCGAGGTAGAGCGGCCACGGCGCGTACCAGATGCGCAGCGTGGCATTGGACGGCGGCACGCGCACACCGAGCAAGCCGTCGTGATTGACCACCTGACCGCGATCGACGCGGAAGAACGGATCGTAGTTGTGGTTGAGGAGCAGCGTGGTCTCGACGGGACTGTCGACCTCGAGGGTCCAGGTGTGCTGCGTGCGTGAGAGCTCGACGACGCGCGCGGCCTCGTCGGTGGTGCGCACCTGAGGCACGTCGCCGAACCAGATGGCGCGCGAGGCGCGAAACGACATGTTCCCGAAGTAACAGACGCGACAGGCGATCCCGCGCTGGGGCAGGCTCGGGAAGTAGCGGTAGTCGAGGTAGACGTCGGTCTGGTAGATGCGTGGGTGCGGCGCGTCGCTGCGAATCGGTGGGTCTTTCATGCGCTCGAGCACGGGAAAGTGCGCGTCAGCGAGGTCGCTCGCGATGAGCCACAGCGGCACGAGGGCCAGGGCGCGAACCGGGAGCCGCGCGACGCGCTTTTCGAGGAGCGCAAGCGGACCGTCGATGCCGAACGCGCACAGCACCGCGGCGTGAAAGATGAACAGCACGACGAAGCGCGAGGGCACGCGCAGGTCGGAGAACACGGGCAGGGCGTGGAGAAGACACCACGGGCTGAGCGCGGAGAAGTGTCCGAGGGTGAGTGCGCCGAACACGAGGCTGCCGACGATCACCACGCGCCTTGGTCTCGACCAGGCGAAGGCGACTCCGAGCAGCATCAACCAGGGCGACAGGGCGCCGACGTAGGCCGCGTATTCCGGCCAGGCGTAGTCGTGGCCCTCGAGCTTTGGCTCGTGGGTTCTGCTCGTCAGCATCTCGACGAGCTCGCGTAGGTTGAGCGCGTCGGAGCTCGACACATTGCGCGGAAAGCGCGCGAGCGTCTCGAGCACTGGGACGAGCTTCACGCCGCCGATGAGAATTGCGGAGACCGCGGCCACGGCGAGGGCAGAGCCCACTTGCCTCATGGTATTGCGGCGCAGGGCAAGCGCGACGCCCGCCTCGAGCGCGATCAACAGGGCGAAGTAGGGCAGCGGGTAGGTGCCGCCCTCGAACAACGTCAGCACGAGTAGCCCCGCGAGCGCGAGCGCGAGGCGCACGTCGCAAAAGGCGGC
>CAYNOM010000434.1:0-5850 GCA_964398415.1 uncultured Polyangiales bacterium
TTGGGCCTCCGGGCGCGCTGGCCCTGAGCCCATTTTGCGACAGCTCTTGAGTGCGTTCGCGGGCTCAGCCGGCTTCGCCCCGTAGCTCAGGTTCGAGCTCGCGGATCTGGGCCGTGGTCAAGCCGATCTCGAGGCAGCTTTGGACGGCATCGATGGCGGCAGGTAGCCATTCGAGCGCAAACGCGAGCTCGCGACGCGTCAGTCGCCCACGCTGGTGCAGAAACTGAAACAGGTTGCTGCCGATGTCGGCCGCACGGTCGAGGTCCTGCCGGCCGGGCGTCGCAGGCAGCACCGTCAGCACCGCCCGAAACGGATCGGTCTCGACCCAGCAGGTGCCGCGTGTCGGGCGCACCTCGAGGGCGAAGGCGAGGCATTCCGCGACCGACCCTGGGGGGCGTGGGTGCGCGGCCACGTGCGCCTGATAGGCGCGCAGATCGGCATCGACGAGCGCACGCTGGGGGTCACGGGGCTTTGCTTTGGCTGGGTCGAACGAGTGACGGGGCACGGGCTTTCTCCTTAGCTTGGCTCCCTATCGGCCGAACCCGGCTTCGGGTTGCGCGCCGTGTCGGCGCGACTTCTTCGCGCACGCCGTGGCGCGCCCCGGGGGACACCCGCTATCATCAGCAGCATCAGTAGACCGGGCGCTGCTTCTAGCGCCTCGTCGTGTGCGCGAGGAGTGACTCGTGTTCGTTCCCAGAGAGGGTGTCAGCGGGCCAATACGGACGGTCCCATCTCACCCGAGCGTCGAAACCGCGTCGGACCTGGAGGAACCTCCACAATCCGACATTGCCCCCAACCTCTATCGCTACCCGCACCTCTACGATGCGCTGAAGACGCCGGCCGAAGCCGAGGTCAAGCTGCTCTGGGAGCTGCTCGAGCGTCATGCCGGGCCTGGCCCATGGCACATGCTCGACCCAGCCTGCGGACCGGGCAACTGGCTCAGGCCGTTCTTGGACGGGCAGAACACGCTCGTCGGCAACGACTATTGCCGGGAGATGGTCGATTGGATCAAGAGCCAGCTCGACACGCGGAGCTGTCGGGCCGTGCGCGGCGACATGTACCATCTCGGCCTCGGCGACGAGCGCTTCGATGTCGTGTTCGAGGCGAGCGGCGTCACCAGCATCGTGCCGACCCTCGCCATGCTGAGCGCATGGATCGATCAGCTTGGCGGGTACCTCAGGCCCGGTGGGGCCATCGTGCTCCTGTTCAACTTCCAGAGCGAGTTGCCCGACACGCTGCCGCACCTGCTGTGGCGCACGCCGTGGCAAGACATTCCGGGAGGTGGTGTCGCGAGCCTGCAGTATGAGTTGCTTCGCGACGTGCCCGAGCGCGGCACGCAGCACATCCAGCGCACGGTGCGCACCCACGGTGTGTCGGGAACGCCCGAGCTGATTCAGGAAGACTATGAGCTCAGGGTGTGGCAGCCCGAGGAGCTCCGTGCGCTCACGGCTTCTTTGCGCACGACCCACCTGGTCGATGTGCTGGATGCTCACACCGGGCTTCCGCTCTCGAAGGCTGAAAGCGAGTGCTACCTCGTCTTCAAGTCGCTTGCGTGAGCTGCGCTGAACCTCAGCCTTCGGTGTAGGCTACCTCTTTCGCGACCACGCCACGCTGCGCGAGGGCTTCGACGGCGTGGTCGGACAGGAGCGCCCGCGCCTCGGGCGAGCCCTTGAGCACGGCGTCCATGTGCGCTGTGCCCATGCCGTTCGCAAACAGATAGCCGTGGGTTCCGGGCACCAGCTCGCTCATGGGTGGCAAGCGCTTCGCCACCTCTTTCATCGGGCCGATCTGGGGCATCACGCGAAAGAACTCGTGGCTGCGCTCGACCCGGTCGCAGAAGTGCATGTGGTCGGCATTGAGTAACACGAGCATGCGCGCAGGCATGGGCGTGCGTCGAAAGAGGGCGACGATGCCCTCGAGGGGCAGGAGGGTGTCGCGCTCGAGGGCGAGATACAGCGTGTCGACGCGGCCGTCGAAGGGCAAGGTAAGCCGCTCTTCGAGGGCGCGGGCCGACATCGGACCGGGCGCACCGGCGGGGGCCATGGGCAAGGCTGCGCGAACACGTCGATCGAGGCCGGCCGCCACGAGCGTCGTCCACCCGCCGAAGCTGTGGCCGCTGACACCCACGTCCGAGGGATCGGCCCGACCTGCGAGGCATTCGACCTCGCCACATGCGAGCGCGTCGAGCACGTAGCTCACATCGCGCGGGCGATCGAAGACGTAGCTTCCGAGCAGCTGTTCGGTCGTCTTCGGCGAGTCGATGCCTTCGCTCAAGACGCGCATGGCGAGCTGCACCATGTCGTTCAATGTGTTGCCCCCGTGGTCGAGCGCGAGCACGAAGTAGCCGTGGCTTGCGAGGTGCGTGCAGAAGAACGTCGACTGACGCCTGTGGCCGGCAAAGCCGTGGGAAAAAACCACCACGGGAAACGTCCCAGCAGCAGGCTGTGCGTCGCGCACGGCTTCCTGACGCACCTGATGGCCGCCGAAGATCACGTAGCGGTCTTGCGTTTCGGGCGCGAGATCACCTCCGCGCTGGGCTTCACTCGCGGGATACCAGATCTCGAGGGGGATGGGTCGTTCGTTGCGGCTTTTGTCCTTCAGCGTTTCGGTCTTCACGCCAACAGGGTAGGCACCGCGGGAGAATGGATCGTACATCAGCGTCGCTCGACCTTGCGCATCGTGACGAACTCCTCGGCCGCCGTCGGGTGAATGCCGATCGTACGGTCGAAGTCGCGCTTCGTCGCACCCATTTTGATCGCCACCGCGAACCCTTGCACGATCTCCCCCGCGTGATCTCCCACCATGTGCAGACCGAGCACGCGTTCGCTGTCGCGATCGACGACGAGCTTCATCAGCGTCTTCTTCGCGCGTCCGCTCACCGTGTGTTTGAGCTCGCGGAAGTGACTCTTGTAGATGTCGATGTGTGGATAGCGCTCGCAGGCATCCTGCTCGGTGAGGCCGACCGTGCCCACGCTCGGGTGGCTGAACACCGCGCTCGGCACGTTCTCGTGATCGGGCTTCGTGGGGTTGTCGTTGAACAGCGTGTGCGCGACGGCCGCGCCCTCGGCGAGCGCTACGGGCGTGAGTGCGATGCGATCGGTGGCATCTCCCACGGCGTAGATGTTGTCGACGTTGGTCTTCGAGTACGCGTCCACCCGAAGCGCACCGTGCGCGTCGACCTCGACGCCCACGCGCTCTAGCCCGAGCTCGGCCGTGCGTGGTCGTCGCCCCACGGCGCACAACACCTGATCGGCGTAGAGGGTGCGTCCCTCGGTCAGCTTCACCACGAGCTCGTCGCCCGTGCGCTCGACGCACGTCAGCTCGCGATCGACGTGCATGTGGATGCCCTGCTCCGCGAGCGCGTTCGTCAGGTGCTCGCGTACGTCGAGGTCGAAGCCGCGCAGCAGCAGGGAGCGTCGATGCACGAGGTGAACCTCCGCGCCGAGCCCGTGAAAGATGCCCGCGAACTCCACCGCGATGTAGCCACCGCCGACGATGACCACGCGCTTCGGCAGCTCAGGGAGCGTGAAAGCCTCGTTCGACGTGATCACATGCTCGCGTGGGATGCTCTCTGGCACGTACGGCAGGCCCCCAGGCGCGAGCAGCACGTAGCGCGCTCGCACGCGCTCCTCGCCGATGCGCACGGTGTGCGGGTCTTCGAGCGTGGCGTGACCGACGTGCACGCGCACGCCTGCGTCGTCCAGGAGCCGCGCATAGACACCGTTGAGGCGACGGATCTCGTCGTCCTTGTTTTCGATCAGCCGCGCCCAGGCATGGGTGGCCTGGGGTACGCTCCAGCCAAAGCCCTCGGCGTCTCGAAAATCGCGCGAGAACTCGGAGGCATAGACGAGCAGTTTCTTGGGGATGCAACCAACGTTGACGCAGGTGCCCCCGAGGCGCTCGACCTCGGCGAGGCCCACTCGCGCGCCGAAGCCTGCCGCGGTGCGTGCCGCGCGCACACCCCCAGAGCCCCCGCCAATCACGAAGAAGTCGTAGTCGTAGTTCGTCGCCATCCCTGCCAGTCTAGGGGGCCCAGGCGGTTACGCACGGCAGCGCTCTGTCTCGCGCGCGCAGGCGCCGGAAATCGGAGACCGCTTCCGACTCTCGGCGAGTCGCTAGCGGCGCTTAGCGATAGGGGTTCGGGGGCAGGCCCTGGATCGGGCTTTCGCCGGCAGCCCCCCCCTGGCTCGGGGCTTCGGGCGCATGGCTCGGGGCTTCGAGCACGTGGCGCAGGGCTTCGAGCTCGCGTCGCGAGTCGGATACGAGCCGCTGTGCGATGCGCTCGTGTCGCACGCTCGCACGCGGTGCGGGCTCGGGGATGGGCGTGGGCTCGGGTGCTGCAAGCGCCGCCAGATTCGGCGTCAGGGCAGCCGCGCCCACGGTAAAGCGGGCGGCCCCCGGAAGGCTCGTGCTGTCCTGGGCAGCGTTCACCTGAGTGAGGTTGGTGCTGAGGGCTACCTCGCGCGGGGCGTCGCTTCTGCTCGCGATCAGCGACAGCAAACAGGCGGCCACGGCGAGCCCACCCGCCCAAGACATACGGGCAAAGCGCGGGCGTTCGGGGGCGTGGCTCGTCTGCAGCACGTGCCGGCCAGCGATGGCCGTGAGCGCCTGATCGACCGCTTCACGCATGCTCTTGGCGCTCTGGAAGCGCTTCTCCGCGGCGCCCTGCATGGCGCGATGGACGAGCGCCGCGAGCGCTGGGTGCGCTCGAGGCAGGTGAGCGTCGAGCGGCAGTGCACCCCCGCGCAGCACCGCGCTGAACACCTCGGCGACGCTGTATCCGCCGAACGGCAGCCGTCCCGTGAGCATCTCGTACAGCAACACGCCCACGGCGTACAGGTCGGTACGCGCGTCGACCGGGGCGTCCTGAAGCTGCTCGGGGGCCATGTAGAGCGGGGTGCCCGCGAGCTGTGGCTCGACGGAGGCTGCGCGCCTCGAGGGCTGGCTCAGCGCGTGACTGATCCCGAAGTCGAGCAGCTGTACGTCGAGCACGTGCTCGCCCTCGAGGGCGACGACCACGTTTGCCGGCTTGATGTCTCGGTGCACGATGCCGCGGCGGTGCACGGTCTCGAGCGCGCACAACAGCTCGCGTGCAATGCCGAGCGCGGTCGCGGGCGCAAGCGGTCCGAGCACGAGGCGCTGTTCCAGGGTTTGGCCCTCTGCCTTGTCCATGAGCAGAAACGGACGGCCATCCTCCAGCTCACCGAAGGCGTGCACCTGAGGGATGCGCGGGTCGCGCAACGTGGCGCTGAGCTTGGCCTCGTGCGCGAGACGTACGCGGGCGTCCTCGAGCCCTAGGGTCGCACCATCTGCCACCTTCAGCGCGAGTGCCTCGGATAGCTTCTCGTGGGTGACCTCGTACACGACGGATGCACCGCCCTGTCCGAGGACCTCACCCACCTCGAGATACTGGCCAATGCGCGTTCCAGGCGTGAGCCTCCGCTTGTCGCGCGTGGGAAGTTCGGGGGACGACGCTCTCATCGAGAGGTGTGCTCAGCAAGGGCTGTGCCGTGCCTCCCGTGAGCGGCGACTACCAGGTCACGCCCACCTGAAACCCGCCGGGATGGGTGACACGCAACAAAAGCGCCGCCCTGCCGCCGTTGAAGTGCCAGCGCGCGCCAGCACCGATATTGAAGAGCGGGTGCAAGTGCTTGTAGTGATGCTCGAGCGCGAGACCGATTTCCGGAAAGACCGTCCAGTTTCTGGGCAGGATGAAGTTCCACTGGGCGGCGACGGGGAACAGGAACGTCATGTCGCCGGTGTAATAGGGATGGTCGCGGTAGCGGTGATCGCGATAGGTGTAATGACGATGCCCGTGAGTGTGAAACAACACATCTCCGCCGAGCGTCA
>CAYNOM010000435.1:0-5585 GCA_964398415.1 uncultured Polyangiales bacterium
CCGCCGCTCGCACCGTGCACGAGCACCGTGTTGCCGCGCTTGAGCGCGAGGATGTCGCGCAGCCCCTGCAGCGCCGTGAGCGCCGCCACGGGCAACGTCGAGGCGTCCTCGAAGCTGACGCCATCGGGAATCTTGGCCATGTGCTTGCCCATCCCAAGCGCGAGCTCCGCAAAGGCGCCCGTCCGAAACCGCATGGGAAAGATGAAGCCCATCACGCGATCCCCGACCGACAAGCCCTCGACGCCCGCGCCGATCTCCCGGACAACACCTGTTACGTCGCTGCCGAGCACGCGCGGAAAGCCACCCGCTCCCGGGATGAAGCGCGTCATGCCGCCCAGCACCTTGACGTCGAGGGGGTTGACGGAGCCAGCACGCACCTCCACGACGACCTGACCCGCAGTCGGACGCGGCGCGGGAAGCTCACCGAGCTCGATGACCTCGGGTCCGCCATAACGCTGGATATACGCGGCCTTCATCGCACGCAATGTGGCCAAAGGCCGTAACACACGCAAGGCGAGAGCTTCACTCGACTCCGAAGAATGGATACGTGTGCATCCAAGCAATGGCGGTCGCGGCCGCCTGCCAGAGTGAGCCGTGCCGCAAGCGCCCGCACCTACGAATGCGGGTACACGCGCGCGAGGGTGACCTCGACGGCCACGCGGCAGCCCGGCTCCACCCCGCGCAAAAGGCTCGAGCGCCGCGGAAACTGCGCGTGCAGCTCGCCCGCACCGTCGAGCAGCGTCGTGACCTTCACCCGGTCGCCGAGCGCAGACACGTGGGTTACCGTGGCGATGCCAGCCTCGTCGCGCCATAGCTTCAGGTCGTAGGTGCGGATCAGCACGCGTGCCGCGTCCAGGTTTCCCTGGAGCTCCACGGGGATACGCAGCGCGCCTACGATGGCTTGCCCATCGCGCACGACGCCGTGCAGCGCGTTGACATCCCCGACGAACTCGTTGACGAACGGCGTCTCGGGCGCGTCGACGATCTGGGTGGGTGTGCCGGCCTGCTCGATGCGCCCCTTGTGCATCACGACCACACGGTCAGAGACCTCGAGGGCCTCCTCTTGATCGTGGGTGACGAGCACGGTGGTCACGCGCAATTCATCGTGCAGCCGGCGCAGGCGCTTGCGCAGCTCCTCGCGCACACGCTGATCGAGCGCGCCGAATGGCTCGTCGAGCAGGAGCACCTTGGGCTCCACCGCGAGCGCCCTGGCCAAGGCCACGCGCTGTCTTTGTCCGCCCGAGAGCTGCGCCGGAAAGCGCGGCGCAAGCCCCTCGAGCTGCACGAGCGCGAGCAGCTGCTCGACCTTCTCACGGATCTTGGCCTCGCTTGGGCGAACGTCCTTCGGCATCACGCGCAGCCCGAAAGCGATGTTGTCGGCGACGCTCATGTGCTTGAACAGGGCGTAGTGTTGAAACACGAACCCGACGCCCCGATCGCGCACGCGTGCCTCGGTGGCGTCTTCGCCCGCAAAGTACACGCTCCCCTGATCTGCGGTCTCGAGGCCTGCAATGATCCGCAGCAGTGTGGTCTTGCCGGAGCCCGAGGGACCCAAGAGGGCCACGAGCTCGCCCGTGTCGACGTGGAGGCTCACGCCGTCAAGGCCCACGACATGCCCCCAGCGTTTGGCGACGTTCTTGACTTCGATGCTCATGGCGAACCTAACCCATTCTTCTGTCGACCAGCTTCTTGACGATGAGAGCGAGCACACTGACCAGCGTGAGCAGAGACGCGACCGAGAACGCGCCCACCTGGTCGTAGTCGTTGTAGAGAATCTCGACGTGCAAAGGCAGCGTGTTGGTCATGCCGCGCACGTGGCCCGAAACCACGCTGACCGCGCCAAACTCGCCCATCGCCCGCGCCGTTGAGACGACGACGCCGTAGACGAGGCCCCACTTGATGCTCGGTAGGGTGACGCGAAAGAAGATCTGCGGGCCGCTCGCGCCCAAGGTCACGGCCGCGAGCTCTTCCTCGTTACCTTGAGCCTGCATGAGTGGGATCAGCTCGCGTGCCACGAACGGAAACGTGACGAACGTGGTGGCGAGCACGATCCCCGGCACGGCGTAGATGATGCGTAGGTCGTGCTCTGCGAGCCACGGACCGAGGGCGCCGCGCGCCCCGAACAGGAGCACGAACAGTAAGCCTGCGATGACAGGGGAGACCGTAAAGGGTAGGTCGATCAGCGAGATCAGCAGTGACTTGCCGCGGAACTCGAACTTGGTGATGGCCCAGGCGGCGGCCATGCCGAACACGGCGTTCAAGGGCACGCTGATGGCGGTCGTGAGCAGCGTGAGGCGAATCGCCACCAGGGTGTCGGGGTGCGTGATCGCCGCCACGAAGGGCGCGAGGCCCTTCTGCAGCGCCATGGCAAACACGGCCAGCACCGGCACGACCACCAACACGGCGAGAAACACCACGGATGCGGCAACGAGCCACAGGGCGCTGCCCCTGGGGCGTTCGGAGCTTGCGAGAGATGAGCTCATGCGGGGTCTCCTCCGAAGCGCCGCTCGAGCGAACGCTCGAACAGCTGAACACTGACGAGCAAGACCAGCGCGACGAGCAGCATGGCGGCACCGATCACGGCCGCGCCCGCGTAGTCGAACTGCTCGAGCTTCGCCACGATCAAGAGCGGCGCGATTTCGGTCTTCATGGGCATGTTGCCCGCGATGAACAACACTGAGCCGTACTCGCCCACCGCGCGTGCGAACGACAGGGCAAAGCCGGTGGCGATGGCGGGAGCGAGCAGCGGCAGAACGACCCGCGTAAAGGTTTGTAGCTTGGTCGCTCCCAGGCAGTGGGATGCTTCCTCGAGCTGGGGATCGAGCTCCTGCACCACCGGTTGCACCGTGCGCACCACGAAGGGGATGCCCACGAAGGTGAGCGCGACCACGATCCCGAGTCGGGTGAACGCGACGGGGAGCCCGAGCGCGCTGAGATGCGCGCCCAGCACGCCGTGCTCCGAGTAGACGTAGGTCAGCGCGATGCCTGCCACCGACGTGGGTAGGGCGAAGGGCAGGTCGACGATGGCGTCGAGTAAGGTTCGTCCGACGAAGCGATACCGTGCGAGCACCCAGGCGACCAGCGTGCCGATGCAGGTGTTCACGAGGGCTGCGGCGAAGGCAGCGCCGAACGACAGTGTCAACGCGGCGAGGGTGCGGGCGCTCATCAGGATCGCGACGATCTCACCCCAGCCCAGGCTCAGCGCTTTCACGACGAGCGCCGCGATGGGCACGAGGACGAGGAGCGAGAGGTAGAGCCACGTGAAGCCGAGGCTCGGCAAGAGCCCCGGGAGCACACGGCGTTTGCCGAGCAGCTTGACGAGCGGCAAGAGCGACCGACGCGTGCCCACGCGCGGCTCTTCGATCACCGCGTCGCTCACCGCCCGACTCCGTAGATCTGATCGAAGGCGCCACCGTCCGCGAAGTGAGTCTTCTGCGCCTTCTGCCAGCCACCGAAGAGCTCGTCGACCGTAAAGAGGCGAATCGGAGGGAAGTCGCGCGCGTACTTGATCGCGATGGCTTCGCTGCGCGGACGGTAATGGTGCTTGGCCGCGATCTCTTGACCCTGCTCCTCGTACAGGAAGCGCAGATAGGCCGCCGCGACGAGGCGTGTGCCGTGCTTGTCGACGTTGCGGTCGACGACGGTCACCGGGGGTTCGGCGAGAATGCTCAGCGTCGGCGTCACGATCTCGAACTTGTCGGCGCCTGACTCTTTCAGGATTAGGAAGGCCTCGTTTTCCCACGAGAGAAGCACGTCCCCGATGCCGTTCTGCACGAAGGTGGTCGTCGCCCCGCGCGCACCCGAGTCGAGCACCTTGACGTTTTCGTAGAGCTTCTTCACGAGCTCGCGGGCGGTCTGTTCGCTGCCTCCCGGCTGCTTGAGCGCGTAGCCATAGGCGGCGAGATAGGTCCAGCGCGCACCGCCCGAGGTCTTGGGATTGGGGGTGATCACGCCGGTGCCGGGCTTCGTGAGGTCGCTCCAATCACGGATGCTCTTGGGGTTACCCTTGCGTACGACGAACACGATCGTCGAGGTGTAAGGTGCGCTGTTGTGGGGCAGGCGCGAGGCCCAGTCTTCAGGGATGAGCTTTGCCTGCTCGTGCAGCGCATCGATGTCGTAGCCGAGCGCGAGGGTGACGACGTCGGCCTCGAGGCCATCGATCACCGAGCGAGCTTGCTTGCCCGAGCCGCCGTGTGACTGGCGCACGGTCACCTCCTGTCCATGCTTTGTCTTCCAATGGGCAGAGAAGGCCGCGTTGAGCTCGGCGTAGAGCTCGCGCGTCGGATCGTAAGAGACGTTCAGCAGCTCGATGGGTTTCGCTTGACCCGCTTGGGTCTTTGAATCTGAGCCGCAGCTCGAGAGCCCGAGGGCGAGCCAGAGCGTCAGCATGAGGCGTGGGAGGGGCATGGCGCGGTGCATGGGAGAGATCTCCGTTCGAGTGGCTAGAAGCTCGCGTCCAACTGGAGGCGAACGAGATGGCGCAGGTCGTCGGTGGTGCGAGGTCCAAAGACCACGTGGTAATCGGCCTGGGCCTTGAGGAGGTGACCGTAGAAGTAGTAGTTGAGTCCGAGCCCAGCCTGGCGACCGCGCGTCGCGACGAGCTCGCGCAACGCAGGATCTGTGCCGCGCGCGGCGAACAGGGCGTCCCAGCGGCCCGTCACCTCGAGCTCGTTCGTGAGCATCTGGCCGAGCTGGGCGCAGTAGCCGTAGCCCTCGCGCGAGTACTCCGTGAAGGACACGCCGTCCTCGTCCAGGGCGGTGTTGGTGCGCTTGTTGGCGCGGCGCACGACGCCCTCCGTGAGCAGCGAGAAGCCGTGCCACTTGAAGACCAGGTCTACCGCGCCGTGCAGGTAGTCAAACGTGCCTGCGCGAAGGGCGCTGGGCGAGCCGTTCGTGCTGTAGGTGCTCTGCGGCCGGCTCGTCGAGAGATTTGCACCCCCGCCGATGCCGAGTGCGAGCCGTGGCTTGGGTGAGCGTGTGAGGTCGCCCTCGCGATCGTCGTCGAAGGCGCCCATGGGCCTCAGGGTGAGCCGGCCGATCAATAGGCCTCCAAGCACTTGCGGCCCGCCACGCGCGTTCTTCGTGTCGGCCACGCGGTTGCGCCCATCGCCCCCGCCGACGAACAGGTCGTAGCTCAACAGACCGTCGAGCCCGAGCAAGTCGGAGGACGAGAGCATGAGGCCCACGTCGCGATCCAGGGTCAGCTCGCGCACCACGATCTGGCGGTCGACGAACTGCAGCGCGAATTCGCGAATGGTGCGTGCGCGGTCGAAGGGCACGAAGTACTGCCCCACGCGCACGCGCAGGTCGCGCCACTTCGTGTACTCGACGAACGCGTCGAAGATCGGTGAAGCGCTGTCCTTGTCGAAGTCGCCCGTGCCGAAAGCGAGCTGAATCACGTACTTCAGCTCGGGAGCGAACAGATGGCCCTGCGCGAACAGGCGTAAGGTCTTCACCTGCACTTCGTTGGTCGTGCCCGCGGCGTCGTGCGAGAGCGACTCGCGTAGCTGAATGCGCGAGCGAAAGGTCGCCTCGAAGTTGCCGTCGGCCGAGGTGGCCGTGATCCCTTTTCCCTGCACCGCGCT
>CAYNOM010000435.1:5603-5849 GCA_964398415.1 uncultured Polyangiales bacterium
GGCACGGGCTTTGCGGCGGTGTGGCTCATGGGCCACGCGGCGAGAAGCACGATGCAGACCAGAAGGCGCGCCGCTGCGCGACCCAGATCAGCCGAAGATGACACATACATCACGATACTCATCGGTTCACTGTAGAAACTAGAGAATGCTGGCCCGGAAAGCACACATCGTGCCATCTCCCTTGAAATGTCCAGGCGGCCGCGAAATATCCGGGTTTTGCTGGGATTTTTTTCGGTCCTGGTCAAT
>CAYNOM010000436.1:0-5838 GCA_964398415.1 uncultured Polyangiales bacterium
TCACGCAGGTGCTTGCGATCGAAGTACTGAAACTCGTCCAGCGCGACCACGTAGCCCTTGCGTGCCAGCGTCCCCACCATGCCGGCAAGCTCGCGCAGCGAGGTCGGCGGCTCGACCACCGCGGGGGCAATGCCAAACGCGGGCTGCGCATCGGCCACCGCGGACAACACGCCGGCCGGTGCGGAGTCGGGAATCTGCACGTAGAAGACGGGCTTGCCCTCGCGCGGGAGAGCCCGCTGAATCAGCGTGGTCTTCCCGGGCGACGTCCCGCCACCTTGACGAAGAACCAGCGCCCCCGTCCAAGAATGCCTTGGAGGTTCGCGAGCTCCGGAGACCGACCATAAAACCGCCACATGGTAAAAACTTTTACCTTAGCAAGGAGCGCTTAGCAACGCATTGAAACCAAAAGCTATTTCCGATACGGCCAGGCGCAGCAATTCTCCCCAATGGGCCAGTACCCGCGATCAGCAGCACCAGCGCGAGCCAGCAGGCCTACGGTTCGTCCAACCATGCCGGCAAGGGCGGCCAGCTGCGAACCACGGCGCCGTGCTCCACCTCCGCCACCTTGCGAAACGGATGTGCGAGATCGGAGTTGTCGTAGATCCAAACGAAGGGCAGCACCTGCATGGCGCGTTTCAGGTTTTCGAGCGAACGCGGGAAGCGCGCCAAGATCTTGTCAGGTGGCACATCGTGCCCTCCCTGCAGCACGCGCATGGCCACGCGATCGTCGGACGTGCTCGCGCTGTCGAGGCCGATGAAGCACAACACGACCGTGTAGCCGCGTGCGACGGCATCCTGCAGGAACGCGATCTTCGCGCCCACCGGATCCGAGAACACCGTCTCGAAGGCAAAGCTCTCGCCCTGGGCCACCAGCTCGTCACGAGCACGTTCGGCGACCGCGGCGGCTTCGTAGGCGCCGATGCCCGTCTCCTTCGCGATCACTTCCGCGTTGATGAAGCGAAGCCCGGCGGGTTTGACGAAGACCTCGAAGAAGGTGGACTTGCCGGCGCCGTTCGGTCCGGCGATGGCCACGATCACGGGCCGCGCGTCGAAGGGGTGGGACACGTCAGCCCTCGACGGGCGTGAACACGCGCTGCACGAAGCGCCCGAGCGTGCGCGTGCCGTCGGCGTCGATCTTCACGAGCAGGCCCGGATGCTCGGGCGACACCTCGAAGTGCGGATAGGGCCTCTCGTCGAGATGGGCCTGAAGGCGCGCTTGCCCATCCGGCGTCTCGGGGGCCGTGAGCGCCGCGGACAGCGGACGCACATCGCCGCGACGCTTGAGCGCGATGACCTCACCCGTGCGCAGCACCGCTTCGACCGCTCGACCGAGCCGTGCCCAATGTTCGACCTGCCCGGCGATAGACCGCTCGGAGGCCTCGCCCGTGAGTCGGGCATCGAGCACCAGGTCGTCAGAGAGCTTCACGGGCTGCGACATGAGAACAGGGTAGCATTTTGCCACCGGGGAGACTAGAGCGGGCGCTGGCTGGCCGCCAAGCGCCTGTAATCAAATAATAAAAAGAGTAATCAGCGGCTCTCGAGGCCTTTTCGACAAATGCGTTCGGTGGCTGCCGCATCGTGCTCACAGCAGAGGATCCGGTAGAGGTCATCCCCGGTTACCCGGAGCATCCGAGCGGAGTTGTTGATCTCGTCGCGACGCACTTCTCGCGCCCCGTGCGAGATCTTGAAGTAGGCGCTCGTCTTCTTTCCGTCCAGGCACAGAAAGTACATCTCGTGATCACGGTTGCCCTTGGCGGACATGACAAAGCCCTTGGCACCTAGCGACCGTCGGGCCACGCGAGCTTCGACTGGTTTGATCATCGCTCAAAGATCCGCGCCAGTTTGCGACGCAGGCTCTGGGCCGACGAGTGCAATGCGTCCTCTGGTTCGTCGCGGAACTCGATCCACAAGCGCTCAAGGGAGTCTTCCAAGTCGGCGACTGCCTGCTCGTGCGAATCGCCGAGGCCGAAAGCCTCGAGAGCCGGTGAGAACACGGACACCGAGCCCTCCTCGGTGCGTTCGACCTCAACCTTGACCGGGTGTGGGAGCAGCAGCTCGCGCCCTTCGAAATGGATGACTCGCAAGTAGGCGATGGCGGGTTCGCCGCGCTCCTTGAGCCGGTCGTCGGCCGCCTGAACCGCGCCGCGAGTCGCTGCGAGCCGCAGCCTCGGACCTTGGCCTCGCGAGTCACGAGCGACGTCTACCAATGGCGGTGGCGGAAGAGTTTCGAGCATCAGTCTTCCCCCTTCAGGTAGCGATGGTACTCGTCGGTGAGCAGGGAAAGAAACGTCTGCTCGATGAAATCATGCGACTCCGAGAGAAAGCCGTCGAGGCGCTCTACCGGCAGCTCATCGTTCTGGTAGCAGTCCAGGTCCAGTTTGGTTGCCGCGTTGAACTCTGGAGCCGTCACGAGTGACAGCCGCAAATCGAGTGGTGTGCGGTGCGCCAAGTAAACCAGCTGCGGAGCCTCAGCAGCCGCTGGCTGTAGCTGACTCGACAACCGGAGATTGAGGCACGGATGGAGTGCCCCAGGCGGCATCGGACCATCCCCGAAGTCCCTGGGCAGGATGTTGGTGTAGCGAAGGCCTAGCCGCGTGAAGGCCTCAACGTTTGTATGCCTGCGGAACACATCGAGCGCCGCGCGAAAGGCCGCCAGGAAATCGTCGAAGCCGGAATAGCTGTGCGTGGATACTGCAAAACTGTTGATCGCCAGCATCACTTTGCCTTTGCGATCGGGCGTCGCCAGCTGCGTTGGCTGCAGCATTGGCGCGGTGCCGGGGACGGCAGCGGGCACGAAGAGGGACGGGTAGTCCCCACGGAGATCCGCTTGGATCTCGCCCCACTTGCCCAGAAGAGAGAGATCTCCCGGGAACCGGAGCTCGCAGACGACCTCCGCCAGGGGCGAATTCGGCAGGATGGGGCTAGCCATGACGATGTCCTAGCACGCGCCGCGATGTCGCAGTGTGTGCGCAGCGGTGTGATTAGGCAGCTTGGTGGTCGGGGCCCTGGACAGAGTCAATCATCCCCCACGGGCCAATACACACGACGCAGGGGCACGAGCTGGCGGGTCTCGGGGTCGAGAGCATCGTAGTGCTCGAGCAGCAGCTCCCGAAGAGCGGGCAGGTCGACCAGAGTCAGCGGCACGGTGGCGCGCTCGCCCTCGTACTTTGCGTCCTTGGTGAACCCGCCGGTGCTCACGTAGAGGCAGCGGTCACCCGGCTTGCGGCCTCCGAGAAAGGCGCGAAGCTCCGGGGCTCCCACCGTGGCCGCCCGGTGCTTCACCTCGACGAAGATCCGCGGCTCTTCGAGCCCCAGCCCGTCGGGCGAGGCGAAGATGTCGACGCCTCGGTCCGCTCCCCGAGGCGAGACGCGCGTCTTGTACCCCATTGCCCGCAGGATGCCGGCGACGAGCTCCTGCATCTCGTACGGGTCGAGGCGATTGAGCTCGTCCTCGATGAAGCTCTCGGCCTTGCTCAAGTCGCCCGACATGATCTGACGCATCGTCTGGGCATCCGAAGGCGGCGGTGGGACGGTGAGGGGCGAGGTTTCCTCCGGAGCATCAAGCGGAACCTGATGCGCTCGCAGGTCTGCCGCGACATCGTCGCTAAGACGAAATAGGGTCTGGATTGCGCCAAGGGTATTGAGCGACTCAACCTTGAGCGCATCACGAGCCACCCGATGCGTCCAACTCACGCTGCGCCGATGTTCGGCGTCTTCGAAGCGGGGTTCCGACTTGACGGTCCCGAGCAAATAGCGACGCCGGCCGGGGTCCCCGGTCACGACGAGATCGCCCTGCTGCACCTCGGCATAGAATCGATAGACCTGCGAAGCGTGCCCCTGGACCGTGCCCACCTTGGCGTTGGGCATGACGGCCCCCATGCGTTCGACGACCTGCTCCTTCGTCACGTCGCGCCCCAAAGCGCCGACGGCCGCCGCGTTGAAGTCGATGGCGACGTACTTGTTGTCGAGGAACCGATCGACGAAGGCCCCGCCCTTGCCGGCACGAATCACCCAGATGTTGGTCATCGTTTGCGACCCTTCCGAGCACGCCTGTGCCCATGCCTCTCGTGCGTGGTTCTCGCCCGCTGTGCACTCGCGGCTCGACCTTCGACGGATGGCGCTCGCGCTTGGACGAAAGCGAGGACGACGTCGCGGAGGGTGTCGGCGAGCATCTGCGCCAGGTCAGAGATCTGCCTGTGCACGTCGGCTCTTTCCAGTTTCGTCGCCGCCGTCGTGGCCTGCACCATGGCTGCGTCCGCGAAGTAGAAGCGGGTGCCTTCCATGTTCTTACCGTCAGAAATGAATGCATGCTGCTCGTGCTCTTGCACGGCATCGAGCTTGAAATGCAGCAGGTAGCCCTCGACCAACTTTGGGCCATCGTAGTGAAACGAGACGTGGTTCCGAAGCTTCACCAAAAGCTGCGATGTGGCATCGTGCCGCTGGGGCACTCGGTCCTCGTTCTCCGCGACCTGTCGGATCTCTCGCCATGCAGTCTGACTGCTCTTGGGGAGGGCCGACCTCAGGCTCTGAAACTCCGGGTCCTCGAAGACTCGTACGCCCTTTCGAATGACGTTGAGGACCTCGTGCACAATGCCGATCAGTAGGCGAGCGACCTGGTCATTCATGGCACTCAACTGGCCTCGATGAGCGAGAGGCCGCCGGTCGGCATGTGCGCGATATCGGAGCAGCTGCTCGTGGCAGTAGTACGCACCCTTCAAATCGTTGAACGCCATGGCAAGGCAGAGGACGAACTCTCCAACGCGGTCATCACCGTCGCGCACCAGCTTCCGGGGGTCCACGCTATACGGCTCGGCCAGATCAAAATCCGGCGGCGGCTCTGGCGTTCCCTCACTCATCCTCCCCCAACCCCGGCAGCATCCCGCCGCCACCCTCGTCCCCACCCTTCTTGCCCTTCTTCTTCGCCCCCTTCGCCTTCTTCCCCAACCCAAGCCGCGCCTCTTCCCGCGCACGCTCGGCGTTCAGCGCGTAGAGCCGGTCGATGACCTCGTCTTCAAACACCTTCAGCTCGGCCTTCTGGTCGTCATCGAGCGGGCAGTAGGGCGGCACGGCGAGGTCGGTCCAGCCGTAGGCGTCGAGCACGGCGCGATCCATGGCCTCGTGCAGGCGGCGCAGCTCGAGCACACGCTCGTCCGTGTTCGCTGGGTCCTTGAGCGCGTTGTAGGTCTTCGTCAGCCCCTGGTTCGTCTCCACCATGAAGCGCGCGCGGGCCTCGTAGAGGGCTTCGCCAGCGGCCTCGACAGCAGGGACCCCGGTGCGTGGGTCGGTCTGGGGAAAAGGGAAGGTGTCAAACGCACGTGACGGGTTGTAGCGCTGATCATTCTTGATGGTTGCGCATAGCTCTGCAGCCCAGGTGGTATGGAGTCTCGACTGAAGACAAGCGAAAGCTGAGCTTCGATCTAGGGCGACAACACAGAGAGAGTTGGAGAAGACGCGCGCCGTTGGTTGCCACGAAAAGACCAAGTGCTTGCTGACATTGGCGACCACCAGGCAGCGAGAACAGCGAGTGAGCGCGTCGTACAAAGGGTCGCAGCGGTCCACGAACTGCCACCAATACTTCTTGCCGTGCCCCCCTTTTCCAACATTTTCCCGAACCGCGTCGCGCAGGGGCTTCACGGTTTGCTCCACACGTTGAAGCAGCCCTCGCCATGTAGCTGCTTCGTCTAGCGTGCGACGCCCGAAGTTGATGACATACCGGTCCGGCGCTTGCTCCGGATCCGAGTTCGCCTGCTCGCCTCCGAGGTACGGTGCGATCACGGATGCGTTGCTAGGATCGGCAAGCAAGGCTTGGCTTTGCTCCCCTTCTGTGAGCAGAAAACC